>NZ_JACJSE010000037.1 GCF_014698045.1 Aulosira sp. FACHB-615 | reverse complement strand
TGAAATGCCTGAGCCTATTTTATTAAGTCAGATTTTTGCCAAGCTTACTTCTTTAGGACGTATTCATCCCGTTTCTACAGGTGTTGAACCCTCGTAAATTGGCTACGGTATTGATGTTAGATAACCTAGTTAATATGTTGTCGTGAGCAGAAAGCTTAGATATTTTAGACTTGTGTACGCTCCACACCACTAGGAAGTTAAATTCAATGCAGATTTTTCAAGTTTGGAATCAATTAACCAGGTGGAAGTTTAGTAAATTCTTGAGTCAGACAGTGGCTTTAGGAGTTGGTGCTAGTGTTTTGTTATTCAGTGCTAGTGCTAATGCTGCTGAACAAGTGATTTTAAAGTATGGTAGCTTTCAAGGGCCTGTTTCGGTTGCAGAATTGAACGAGTTTGTGCAAACAGGTAAGACTACCCCAACAATTAGCAATTATTTGCAAGCGGCTAAACAAGACCCAAATGTAGCACGTAAAGCCTTAGTCGCAGGTATTAAAGCTGAACCTGCTTATTTAAATAGCTTGCTGTCTGGCTGGACAGGGCCGATTTTACTAGCTCAAGTTGGGGATGTGGTGCATCCGCCTGGGGGAGATTTAGACGCACAGGCGCTAGAAACATCTTTGAATAAATCTATTCAACAAGATGGGGAAATTACTTTGTTAGGCGCAATTCGTCATTATCCAGATCATACTGTGGAAATAGAAGGCGATCGCCTCATCCCGGTTTATGAAAGACTCAGTAGTTTGGCGAAAATCCTTTAAGTACTGAGTTTTCAGGAAGGATCTAATTCTAGAAATAAACAAATCTTCAACCCACACAACCGAGTTTTACCTGTATGAACGCAGGTTACAACCGCTAATTTCGCTTAAACAACCAAAGCTTATCGACATACGACCTTGGTAATAGTTAGAACCGATTAAGGATGGTCAATTTATTTGTATACCACTCCTTATATTTACATTCAGTTCTAACGAGAAAATGTCATGACTAAGGAAATAACCTACCTAGAGTTATCAGAAGATAGTGGAAGTTCCCACAAGTTTTATGAGGTGATTGTTGAAGATACTCAAGTAAGCATCCGCTACGGTCGTATTGGTGACGCGGGACAAACCCAGACGAAAACTTACCCGACATCAGAAAAAGCAAAAGCAGAAGCGGCGAAAAAAATTAACGAAAAGTTGAAAAAAGGCTATGAAAAAGCGGTGATGGGTGTGCGTCAAAAGCGTCCTGTGACTCGCCGCGAAGTGACTAGTACGGCTTCCACAGCCAAACAATCACCAATTTTGTGGAAGTTTACAGCTAATTCCGCCGCTTTTGGGATTTTTATTGATGCTAACCGTTGCTGGTTGGGTAATCAAGCAGGTCAAGTTTTTGCTTTGAACCATGAAGGTAAAGTGAGCAATCAGTTTAAGCTACCTGATGGGGTGAAATGTTTAGTTGCTGATGATATCTGGATTTACGCTGGCTGTGATGATGGTAATGTCTACGATTTGACTGGGAAGTTACCCCGCGTTGCTTACAAAATTGATGAAAATGTCGATATATTCTGGCTTGATATTAAAGATGGTTTATTGGCTGTCTCTGATGTCAATGGTGGTGTGACAACTATAGATCATGATGATGAATCACAATGGACGCGGTTGAGTCAAGGTAATTCTGGCTGGATGGTTCGCTGTGATGAAGCGGGAATTTATCACGGTCATAGTCAAGGAGTGACTATGTACGATAACAAAGAAGGTCGAATGCTGTGGCATCAAAAAACCGCCGGGAGTGTATTATTTGGTTGGCAAGAAGCATCCACAGTTTACGCTGGTGCAAGCGATCGCAAAATTTATAGTTTTAGTAAGCAAGGTCAACCACTAACAGTATATAAGTGTGATTCCTCAGTTTATTCTTGCGCTACAGCCCAAAATGGTAAATATGTGTTTGCTGGTGACAATAATTCTTCGATTTACTGCTTTAACCAAGCCGGGGAAAGACTGTGGAAGTTGGGGACTGGTTGCGGTTCTGCTTTATCTATGCAGTTTTACGAATCTCGAATTTATATTGTTACTACCGATGGGACTTTAGCTTGTATTGATGCTAGTGAAGATGCGATCGCCTCTGCTCAAGCTGGTACAATTCCTGAAGCAACTGTGATTAAAGCGCCAAAAACTGAGGGAGTCACACCTTCGGCTGTTCTGGAAACTACCACAGATACAAGTGGTGGGGTAATTGTCGAGTGTTTCCAAGATGGCAGTAAACTGCGCGTCAGAGTTATTTCCCCAGGCTACAATTCTAACTGGAATGTGCAGTTTCCCAAAGATATTCGCCAAGCAGGCGATCGCTATCTCGTCCAAGAAATCCGCGAATCAGCTAGAGGCGGCTTTTATCGCGCCTATGGCGATATTAAAAAGATTAACAATTAACACCCAGTTGCACGTAACCTGGGGTGGGAGTAGGGAGTAGGGAATAGGGAGTATATACTGCGGGGTATGTATCAAAAACCCTTTCATCCACACCCTTTCAGCACTCAACCCCATTTAAATTAGTACACCCAGATCATGCTTCTTTCCTACTCCCCACTCCCCATTCCCTACTCCCTACTTACACAAATAGATTCAGGAATCAAACCGTATTCCTATAGTCTCTACGTTTTTTAATCAACACGTTGAATACCAACGTGCTGGGTAAAGACAAACCAATCTTTCGAGAAACCTTTAAACTCAATATCCTTCAGATTAAATTTGAGATGATTATCCTGGAGGGTAAATTTCACAATATTATTGTTGTCTGGCTTATCGGTGAATAAAATTAATTCTGTACCGCCTGGAATTGCCTGCTTGGATTGATCATTCAGCACCTTAGAATCTACGGGTTGGCGCTTAATGATGGTATCTGCATTAAACACCAGTTTGAGGAAACCTTGTTTATTGCCGACAGACTGGCGATCTACAATTATATTTACTGTATTTTTGGCTTGTTGTTTAGTGGCGATCGCTTGAATATTTGTCACAGGCGTAATTTCATCTGGGATAATTTTGGCGTGTTTGCCAAAGGCATACCAGTTACTACTAAAACCCTTAAATTGAATATCTTCTAAAGATAATTTATAGTACTCAGAATGAGCCGCCGGGATTTCGTAAGACTTCAACACCAGTAGAGTACCAAGGGGAATATTTTGTTGTTTCGTACTTGGCAACTGACCCGATTGTACTGGCTCTTGTTTAAGAATTGTATCCTGAGTAAATAGCACACGATTTAAGCTTGCCATATTCTGAACCTGAGAACTTACATCAAGTTATACAATATCAAAGTTGAATTTTACGGTTTCTGTGCATCTGGAAGGTGAAGTAAATTTATCCTCAGACTTAGCAAAGTTATATCAGAATCCGGTTTGATTTCTGAATCTATTTGTGTAGGTAGGGAGTAGGGAATGGAGAGTGGGGAGTAGGAAAAAAGCCTGAGCTAGATGTACTAATTTTTTTTATAACTCAAATATGAGTCCTATACTTGTAGAGTAAGGTTGGGTTTTTGCGATCGCTCAACTCACTCGCTACCAGTGAGCAAAAAAGGCACGAGGAAAAGCTAAATGAATACTGTGGTTCTCAATCTAGAACCGATAGCACATTTAAGTGATGAACAATTCTATCAATTGTGTCTTGCTAACCGTGATCTCAGCCTAGAAATGAGTGCAGCAGGAGAGTTGATTATTGTGCCACCAGTTGGAGGAGAAAGCGGAAATCAAGAAGCTGGCTTAATAACTGATTTAGAAATCTGGAACCGTCAAGCTAAATTAGGCAAAGTTTTTAGTTCTTCAACTATCTTTATATTACCGAATGGTGCAAAACGTTCTCCCGATGCAGCTTGGGTAAAATTGGCAAGGTGGGAAGCTTTAACACCAGAACAGCGTAAAAAATTCCCGCCACTTGTACCAGATTTTGCGATTGAACTGCGTTCCGAAACAGATAGGCTCAAATCTCTGCAAGAGAAAATGCAAGAATATATAGAAAATGGTTTGCGTTTAGGATGGCTGATTAATTATCAAGATGGCACAGTGGAAATTTATCGACTCGCACAACCTGTCGAAGTCATACAAATACCAACAATTCTTTCTGGAGAAGATGTATTACCGGGATTTGAAATGCAATTAATCTTATAGCGTTTTTCGGTTTAGTGCAGTACAAATTGATAGGGGATAGAGACTAGAGAAATGGGGAGCATCCCACTTTTTTATATGTCATTGCGAGGAACGAAGCAATCGCAAAATCTTACCATTCTGAACAAGTGCATGAGATTGCTTCGTCGTTCCTCCTCTCTGCGAGACGCTACGCGAACGCAATGACAATTATCCTCTATGTGAAAAATAAAAACTGGGATGCACCCAGAAAAATGTATCTCATGGAGATGAAAAACGCTTTAACTTAACCTCGTTGAAAACCTTTTGCTGTTTGTTTTTGTCCCTTAGCTTTAGGTTTAGTTTTATTAACTTCTGCTAGTGCTTCTTGAAATAAATTATGCAAATGTAAAGGCACACTGGCTATTTCTGGTAATTCTGGTTCGATAGGTTTACCATAATCTTGCAAGAGTTTATCTAAGTCATTACTCAAGTTAAAATCTGGATGCTGCAAAAAATCTTGTAAAACTTTTTCGAGTTGATTTGGGTATTGTTGTGCTAATCGATGCCAAATATAAGCATTGATACTTTTATCTTCTAGATAATAACGCATTAATTTTTCTGCACCTTCAATTTTGTGCCAATCATCAGCTAATAAAATATTTTTAAATTTAGTATAGGTTGGTAAAAATATCAAACCCCAACGGGGATGAGAAATGGTTGTGACTTGTTCCGCTTTTCGCAACTCGGCAGGTAAATCAACCTTTGGCGCAACCATTTTTTGTTGACCATTTTTACCATTTAGCATTTGCGAAACTACATTAGAGTCTACCCCAACTTCTTGTGCGGCTGCGGCGATTTCATCTTGGCTAATGCCTGCTTCTGCTGCTACCTCATCTAAAGATTTAGAAGTATCTAATCCAGCAGCTTGGAGATATTTCTCACTGATAATTGCTTGAAATTCAACTATTTTTTTATTTAATTGATATCCTGGTAAAGTAATTTCATCACTACCAAAAAAGTCAACAAACTGCTGATGATACTGCTCGACTGAGTGCCATGCTTCTTCTAGTAAGTCTGGAGCATCGCTGTAAAGATGACTTTTATAATTATCTTTAAAATTACCAATAGCCACAGCCAGTTTTGGCTTGCCAAGCTTACCTAAAAATGTGTGAGGCCCAGAAAATATCCATTCATTTTCCGTCAAAGGAGAAATGCGGGTAAGTAATATATCTCCTGGCTGGAAACGAGATACGCCCTGTTGTTTTTCACTACCGTTAGACTTAACAATATAATTTTTAGCAGTCAGGACTATGTAATGTTTAGCCGTAAGCCAGTTCATCAATTCCAAACCATCAGGTAAAATTTGGGTGATGGTAAATAAGCCAATAAAGCTACGATGCCAACTGTTGAGTAAATTGCGATCGCCATCGGTTAAATCTGCATTACTGGCAATAAATAACTCAATGGGTGAACTATCACCAACTTTCCCTTCTGTAATAAACCGATCAATAATTAAATCTTGTTGCGTATTGTCCCCATTTCCCTTATGCGACTGTGCAGCTGCATAAACCTCTAAAGCTTGCGCCAGTTCACCTTCAGCATCTAGGACAAAATCAACCAAAGCTTGTTTAAGTGTTTGCGCTCTTTTTACTAGGACATCCACAAGCGAATCTCTCTGCTCAACAGTTGTAGCCTATAGCGTCTTGGCAGAGAACCACATCTAGCAATAGCCATATTTCTTTTAGGGTATTTGGGTATTTCACGCGATGTGCAACTTATTCTTGAAACCCATCTCCAAACCTCTCACGCCAGTCGCTACAACGGAGGGAACCTCCGCAACGCGCTGGCTCCCCGAAGCGGAGAGAGGCTTTGAATCTTGCCCTTTCTCAGATATTCAAGAAGTGGGAATTTCTACTTATTCCCGCACACCAAACCAAACTTAATTAACCCACTTTCATAACCGCGACTCATTAACCCTAGTGCTAAGGCTCCTTGAATGGTATTCCAGCCAGAACGCAACAAGCCAAAAATTGCACTAGGTGTGATTGCGGAATCAATTACGACATTCCAAAATGGTGCAACCGCAACTGACCAATCAGCAGTGCGGATATTTTTTAATGGTAGTTGATGAGCGATCGCTTCATACTCCGGTAAGGAAATTACATAAGGCAAACAATACACCCGATAAATATCTTGCAAATGCTTTTGTTCATCTGCTGTTAAGGGTGCATCATCTGTGGCTCGATGACACCAAGTCGCCATAATTAAAGTCCCACCCGGTTTTAATACCCGATAACATTCTTGCAAAAACTGGGTTTTATCAGGCATGTGTTCGCCACTTTCCAGTGACCAAACCAAATCAAAACTATCATCTGCAAAGGGCATAGCTTGAGCATTAGCCACTAAAAACTTACTTCTTACCTGTAACAGCATTTCTTGGGCGCGTTCTGTGGCTCTCGCCGCCTGCACAGGACTTAAAGTAATACCAGTAGTCCGAGCATGAAACTTTTCGGCTAAATATAAAGAACTACCGCCAATACCACAACCCACATCCAAAATGTTAGTTGCTGTTTTGACATCTGCCCAATTCAGCAATTCTTCAATTAAATCAATTTGTGCTTGACGGCGGTCTTTTGGTTGCGTTCCATCTGCACCGTAGTAGCCGTGGTGCATGTGTTCGCCCCAAACTTCTTCCCATAAACCCGAAGAAGCATCGTAAAACTGCTGAATTTGCTGATATAGTGTTGTATTCATAAAACAAATAATGCTAAGACAAAACAGTGTTTAAATCAACATACTGGTAGGCTACCATGTGTGTTTTTAATTAAATAAAGATGTTTTTCCTTTCCAGGAAAATTTAATTAAGTAAACCCGCCTGGAAGAATTGAGAGGCTCTACCTTAATATGACTGTTTCGCGGACAATTTGCTTGGGTTTTATGGCTGTCATCACTGTCGGCACGATTTTGTTGATGCTGCCAATTTCAACTAGTGACGGCAGTTGGAATAATTTAGTGGTGGCATTGTTCACCTCAACATCTGCCGTTTGTGTGACTGGTTTATCAGTTGTTGACCCTGGGACTTATTTTTCTTTTTGGGGTCAGTTGTTTATTGCCTTGTTAGTTCAAATTGGTGGTTTGGGATATATGACAACCACTACATTTTTGATTTTGCTGATTGGGCATAAATTTGACCTGCGGCAAAAAATGGCGATTCAACAAGCATTAGACAGACCAGGAATGCAAGGTAGCGCCCAAGTGATTCGCTCAATTATTGCCACGACTTTAATTTTTGAAATTACTGGGATATTTTTACTTTTGCCTGTTTTTGTACCGCAATATGGTTGGTTACAAGGGCTATGGTTAGCGATTTTTCATAGTGTGAATTCTTGGAATAATGCAGGATTTAGTTTATTTAAAGATAACTTGATTGGTTATCAAACATCTGTGTTAGTAGTTTTCACAGTCACGACATTAATTATCTTTGGCGGTATCGGTTATCAAGTTATTTTAGAAATGTATCTTTGGTTGCGCGATCGCATTCTCAAACAAAAGACAATTTTAGTACTTTCTTTAGACTTTAAAGTTGCCACCAGCACAACTTTAATTCTGTTAATTCTCGGCACAATTGCCTTTTTTTGTATTGAAATTAGGAATCCTGAAACTTTTGGTAACTTAGACTTAGGCGGTCAGTTTTTAGTAGCTTGGTTTCAATCAGTCACTCCTAGAACTGCCGGATTCAACACTATAGATATTGCTAAAATGACCACTGCTGGTCTATTCATTACCATTGCTTTGATGTTTATTGGTGCTAGTCCTGGTGGTACAGGCGGGGGGATAAAAACCACAACTTTGCGAGTTTTGACAAGTTGTACAAAAGCAATTTTGCAAGGTAAAGAAGAAGTTTTATTGTATGACCGCAAAATCGCTATCTCTTTAATATTGAAAGCCGTGGGTGTATTGGTTGGTTCTGTAGCTACGGTAATTTTGGCAACGGTTCTAATTTCTTTAACAGATCCAAAGTTAGACTTTATTCAAATTTTATTTGAAGTAGTATCCGCCTTTGCTACCGTTGGTCTTTCTACAGGGATTACAGGTACAGTCTCCACCGCCGCTAAACTAATATTAATTATCACCATGTACATTGGTAGAGTTGGGGTTCTCTTGTTAATGTCCGCGATTTTAGGCGACCCCCGCCCGACAAGAATTCACTATCCTGAAGAAAACCTATTGGTGGGATAGCTAGATACAAGGCAAAAGTAAAAAGGCAAAAGTAAAAAGAAAGAATAACGATACCACAAGCCTTTTAGCAATATCTTATGGTCACTGAGTTTCGGCTTCGCGGTAATCGAGCGAAGCGATGCACTGAGCTTGTCGTTCGCGTAGCGTCTCCGGTAGGAGAAGTGTCGAGATTCAACTACCGCCTAGTCGAAGTGTGGTCTGTTTATTTACGCCGAACTGTACTAGATACAAGGCAAAAATTAAACATACCAATTCCATTGAATTTGTAAAAATTGAAAGGCTCAGATCCCCGACTTCTTCAAGAAGTCGGGTATTTATTTATGGATAACGAAAACTAACTGTTGGGATAACCGTACTGAGTATCAATACTATTAACTTAAACTGATAAAATATGAAACACTAGGCAAAAAATAAAAATTGTTACTTTAAGTGAGATTTCAGAATTTTTTGTCCTAAATACAGGGAGCGTTAATAAGGAAAGCAACTGTGAACCTTGCATCACTAGGTTTTTTTCGCAGCCTACGTAAAGATAATCAGCAATTTGCGGTCATTGGGCTAGGTCGGTTTGGTCGGTCTGTATGTTCAACCCTGCATAAGTTTGGTTATCAAGTTTTAGCAACAGATGTTGATGAAAAAAGAGTTTGTGAGGCGTTGACAGAAGAAATCGTTGGTCATGCTTTGCAATTAGATTCTACAGAACCAGCCGCACTGAAAGAAGCAGGGATTTTTGAATTTGATACAGTAATTGTAGCGATCGGTAATTACGTTCAAGAAAGTATTATTACTACTCTCAATGTCAAAGAAGGTGGTGTACCTCATGTTGTGGCGAAAGCTTCTAGTGAAGTTCACCGCAAGTTATTGCATAGAGTCGGTGCAGATCATGTTGTTTTCCCGGAGTATGAAGCCGGCTGTGCTTTAGCACGTACTCTTACCAAACCATCTATATTAGATAGATTTGACCTCGACCCAGACCATAGTATTGTTGAGATGATTGTGCCTGATGAATTTCATGGCAAAACCATTACCGAAATTCAACTGCGTAACCGTTATGGTTTAAATTTGCTGGCTGTTAGTCAAGATGGTAAATTTGCCATCAACCCAAACCCCCACCAGCGACTAGAACGTGGTTCAGCAATGGTGGTAATTGGCTGTAATAAAGATATTAATCGCTTACCCATTTAATGCTCTGATTGAGGAACATAGGAATTACACTTAAGTATATGGTGTAAAAACCCTGAAAAAAGAATTTTGTGTTTGATCGGAGTTATGGATTTAATAGTTAAAGATTTAGCAGCAATAGATGATAGACTTTCTCAGCGTCATATTGACCTTGACCCGGCTGGCTATTTCATCATCTATTTGGATAGAGGGGAGGGATTAATCCACGCCAAGCATTTTACGAATGTAATTGATGAGCATGGTTTAGCTGTAGATCCCGAAACAGGTAAAGTCATTCCGGCGCGGGGTAAGGTGGAAAGAACTCACAGCACAGTTTACAGTGGCAGAACTGCCAAGGAACTCAGTGTGAAAATTTTTGAACAAACTCACCCTTGTCCAGTGTCGCAGTTAAACCATGCAGCTTATTTAGGACGAGAATTTGTCCGTGCTGAGGTGGCTTTAGTTACAGGACAAGAGTATGTTCAAGACTAAAGAAAGTATGAAGTATGAAGTGTGAAGTCTGAAATTTTTGACTTCATACTTCAGCCTTCATACTTCAGAGTTAGCCGTTAGATGGTGGCTGTGGCTGATTTACTTGATATATGTAGTAAGTCGCCATCGGGATGACGGTTGCTGCAATTAACAGACCTATCACCCAAGCAGTTGCACTACCTTTGTCGGTATCCTCTGCTTTGGTAAAGGTGCCTTCTACCGTTTCTTTATCGACAATTTGTGGTGGGCCGGGGTCGGGTTCACCAGAGAGAACTTTCACTAAGCGATCGCTCGCATCCAAAAATGCCTGATTATATTTATCACCGTTGCGTAATGGTGCAGCTAAGGTTTCTGTAGCGACACTTTCAGCAATAGCATCAGTCAACAAAGACTTGACTTGATCCCCGGTAATAATTGCAGTGTTGTTAGTAACAGTATCCAGCACTAACAAAGTTTGGTTTGCTTGCGCCTCTTTGGTGGGAAACCATTTTTCAAACAGCCCTTTAGTAAAGCTTTCTGGTGTTTCACCATAATCTAAACGGCGAATAGTGACAAATCGCACTTCATTGCCAGTTTTCTTGGCTAAATCTCCAAAGGTACCACTAATCTTACCTTCGCTAATGCGACTTAGCACTTCACCTTGATCTACAACCCAGTCTCCACCGGGGGTTAAATTCGGAATTTGATACACACCAGTAGCTAACGCCGGGGTAGCCAAAAGTGATGCACCAAGAATAATTGCCAGTATTGGTGTTAGCAGCCAAATGATGTATGTTTTAATGCCAAATACTGTTCTGAGGAGCTGTTTCATTTGATTGATCCTAAGACAGACTAGCACCAAAAATACTACACAATCAATGACAAAATCACCCTGTTCAGGAATTTATCTATGTTGAAGGGAACAGAAAAATTGGGTGAAAGGGTTTGGGTTGTAAGGATTTTGAATAAGTACACCCCTATACCCTAATTTCTCACGTATGGGTAGGGGGTGTGGGGAGAGGGGCTCACAAGTGTAGGTTTTTAACAGAGTGATGAGTAGCGACTCTAAAAATCACGATTTAATCAGAGTTCCACCCCCTCACACCCCTACACCCCTACACCCTAAATCAAGTTTTTTGGGGCATAACGTAAAAAACCTACACCAGTCAGGGGGAGAGGGGGGAGTGTGGGGGGAAAAATTTCTTCACCATCCTCCCACACCCCTGAATTTCTCTCTGCGGACTTTACCGAGAATTGAAGAACTTTATGATATAACCGAATTTCTGTCTTTTTCACTGCTACAAAAAGCTATTTGTCAGAAAAAGGGTGATTTTTTCCGGTTTCTAACCCAGAGTGCAGACAGAATTCTATGAAGAAGCTATTTTATTGATCCAAAAATATGCCGCAGAAATCAGCCGCATTAAAGTTTGTAATATTACTGGGTTTTGTTAGCCTTTGTGCTGATGCTACTTATGAAGGCGCACGCAGTATTACAGGGGCTTATTTGCAAGTGTTAGGTGCAAGCGGCACTGTGGTAGGCCTAGTAGCGGGTTTTGGTGAACTGATTGGGTATGGTTTGCGCCTCGTGATTGGTTATCTCAGCGACCAGACGCGCAAGTATTGGGGTATTACAACTTTAGGATTTATTTTGAATACTGCCGTTGTCCCACTATTGGCTTTTGCTGGCAGATGGGAAGTAGCCGCAGGTTTGATGATGGCAGAACGCACAGGTAAAGCCGTGCGGACTCCCCCGCGAGATGCACTCCTATCTCATGGTGTGAGTCAAATTGGTAGAGGTTTTGGCTTTGGTTTGCATGAAGCAATGGATCAAACCGGGGCTGTGATGGGGCCTTTAGCAGTAGCAGCAATGGTTTATTTCCAAGGAGAGTATCGCAACGGCTTCACGATTTTGATTGTACCTGCGGTGTTGGGATTGATTGTGTTATTGGTTTTGCAATTTTTGTATCCCAACCCCAGTGACTTGGAAATTGAAGATGAAACGAGTCAAGAAGACGGAATCCCGCGAGTATTTTGGATTTATCTGGGTGCAGTGGCGATTATTGCGGCTGGTTATGCAGATTTTCCGTTAATTGCTTTTCATTTCCAAAAAGGAGATATTGCTTCTGGGCAAACAATCCCCTTATTTTATGCCTTGGCAATGGGAGTTGATGCCGTAGCTGCGCTGATATTTGGCTATTTATTTGACCGCGCAGGTATTTCGATTTTGATGATTGCAGCTTTTGTCTCATCTTTTTTTGCGCCTTTGGTGTTTTTAGGCAATACCCAATTAGCGTTGTTAGGTATAGCATTGTGGGGTATTGGGATGGGAGCGCAAGAGTCAATTTTAAAAGCTGCGATCGCAGGACTTGTCCCCAAAAACAAACGCGCCACAGCTTATGGTATCTTCAGTACAGGTTATGGTTTTGCTTGGTTTTTAGGCAGCACTTTAATGGGTGTTTTGTACGATCGCTCCATCACCTTATTAGTCATCTTTTCGACTGCAACTCAACTACTCGCAATTCCCTTCTTTGCTTGGGTGCAATTGCAAGCGAATAAATCCCAACCAGAGTTAACAGATAAACCCGTTTAAATCAAAGAATCTGGGTCTATAAGCTGTTAATCACTTAATTTGCTTGTTTAGACCGCAGGGGAGCATGGGAGCAGAGGGGCAGGGGAGAGGTTACTGTTAATTCTCCCTTGCGCCCCTGCACCCCTGCACCCAAGATACCTTCACAAGTAAATTCCTTATCCGAAAAGTATTGCCTAGCCTCTATCAATTTGTACTGCACTAAACAGAAAAGCGTTATGCTGTAAACACAACGCTTTAGTTTTTGCTTTAAGCTTGCGACTTATTAATACGTTTTCGTAGTTCAGCCTCAAATTCTTCATCTGTAGTGCAAAGCACACCAGGGCGTTCATTCAATCTGTCCATATATTTGTGAAACGCTTCTGTGTCATGAGGATGAGCTCTAATGTAACTCAGCAAATCCTTATCAGACATTTCATCAAAATTCATTTTGCTCATTTAATAAATACCTCTCCATTGGGAAAGATTTCTACTTCAATTGTGTCTCCAATCAAAACAAAAATTCGTTTGGTACGTTCGTCCAATCTAACTATATTGATTGGCTGCATTAAATTACTTGCTGCTACGCATCTACGGTATAACGCTCGTAACTGCTCCGGTGTTGGTTCCATATCCTCCTTATTTTAATTTACGTTGAGCCTCTCTTAGTTTTACCCACAAACCAACCCACAACACCCAAACCCAACAACAACGGTGTTAACCAATCTCCCCAACGCACGTATAAAGTCTGCGTTTGGCGGCGATATATAGTCTCTGCGTGAGTTTCATAGATGTTATAGCCAGATATCCACAATGTTCTACCGTGGGGATCGACAAAAGCTGAATAGCCTGTATTTGTTGCTCGTGCTGACCACCTATCTGTTTCAATTGCTCTCATGATATCCTGAGCATGATGCTGGAATGGCATGGCTGCACTGTAATGGGCATCGTTAGAAGAACTGAGGATAAATTGTCCACCCGCCGCAGCTTGACGGCGAAATATTTCAGGAAATGCAGATTCGTAGCAAATACCAACTATCGCCCTACCAAAAGGTGTATCAAATATCTGGTTGGCTGCACCATGAACTTGGTGTTCATCTAACGGTGATAAGCGACTAATTAATTTACCTAAAATTTCTTCAAAGGGTATAAATTCGCCCAAGGGTACTAATTTCGATTTATCGTAGCGGCTGGTGGTTTCACCTTTGCTATTAACTGTAAATAAACTGTTTGTATAACTGCGTCCTTTTTCCCCAAATGCACCAACCCAAATTACTACGCCTGTTTTTTGGACTGCGGAAATTAAGGGCGTATCTCCAAAATTGCGTTCAAAGATAGGTAACGCGCCTTCGGGTGTGAGGACTGCATTAACACCTTGTGCGGCGAGAGTTACATAGCCATTTGTATAGCCTGTAATGGCGCGGCGATAACCTTCAGGTTTGACTTTGATTTTGTTGGGGATGTTACCTTGAATGATGCCAATTTTTAAGGCTGCTTCTGGTGGTTGGGCTATGGGTTGGCTGTATAGGTAAAAGCCTATTAGGTGTAGGGTGATGAATAATGCTGTTGCTGAGGTTAAATATTTATTTACGAACCGCCGAGGCGCAGAGAACGCAGAGGATAGGTAGGCTTCGGCGATGAGGCCATTGATTGAGGCGATCGCAGATGTTACAGTATTAGGGCCAGAGAGTTGACCGAGGTGTAAAATTATCAAGTTATGCGGTGATTGAGTATAAGCTAGAGAACTCCACCACAGCGAACCGGAACTCCACAAACTTTCTAAGCCGCACCATAAGGCTGTACCAATTAAAACACGCAACCAAGGTTTTGACTGATTCAGGTGTGCCATCACCGCACCCCAAATAGTTACAAATAGCCCTCCCCACAGGCTAATAAATCCCCAGCAAAACACGGTGATAGCTAAACTCGGCCACCAAGGTACACCCAACCAATCCATCGGGTGTATACCAGTAATCCAAAATAAGGCGACGCTGTGATAACCGATACCCCAGAGTAAGGGTAAAAGGTAAAAGTGAGCCAGCGCGGTCTTGGGGGTTTCCCCCATGAGCGACTGGCGAACTCCGAAGGAGGTAAAAGGTAGAAGCCAGGGTTTTGGCTTTTTAGCTTCTAAATGATGTTTACTTTTTTGAACAACTATTACCCAAAGTGGGGCTAAGGCTATCCAAGCCAGAAACCACGCACCCACAGGCGCAACGGTTAGCCCCATCAAAACGCCACTAATCAGAGAAAGCAAAAGGTAAAAGGCAAAAGTTAAAAATGAATGATCGCCTTTTCCTTTTTCCTTTTTACTTTTTACTTTTGCGTTCATTCCGCTTCTTCTGTATCACCCGTATCAGGCGGTACGATCGCAACTCCGGTAATGGCATCATCCTCATCCAAGCGTTGCACTCTCACACCTGTTGCCGATCGCGATTGTATTGAAATCGCATTGGTCGCCTGCCGGATAATAATACCGCGATTTGTGACCATCATGATTTCGTCGTCGTTGTTGACGATTTGCAAGGTGGCTAATTTGTCTTTGGTTTTGCGGTTTTTGAATTTAGTCGCCATTAAACCTTGACCTGCGCGGTTTTGCAAGCGGAATTGCCCGACGGGAACACGTTTCCCATAGCCGCCCATTGTAATAACTAGCACCCAAGGGCCGACACTACCGTTAGCTGCTACTTCTGTGGTTTCTTCGATAATTTCGACTTCTTCGGTTTCGATTTCTTCGATGTCTGACTCTTCTGTTCCCGTGTCGAGTGTGTCTAAAATAGCGGCGGGAATAATATCCATCCCCACAAGTTCATCGCCGGTTTTGAGTTTCATTGATTTCACACCACGGGTCGCCCTCCCTAGAGGACGCAGTTGTTCGTGGGTACATCTAAAGTGAATGGCCATCCCCAGACGTGAACCAATGATGATGCTATCTTCAACTCTGGCGCGACGTACCCACCGTAGTTGATCCCCTTCTTCTAAGGAAATAGCAATTAAACCATTGGCGCGAATATTACTAAAGGCGGCTAATGCGGTTTTCTTGATATTGCCACCTTTAGTTAGCATGACTAAATATTCGTCGTCGCTGAATTCATCAACGGGGACAATGGAGGTGATTTTCTCTTCTTTGGGAATGGGTAACATCTGGACGATGGGTGTACCGCGACTGGTACGGGAACCCACAGGAATTTGATAAGCTTTGAGACAGTAAACTACACCGCGATCGCTAAAGAATAAAACACTGTCGTGGTCGCAGCAAGTTAAGAAATGCTCTACTGTATCATCATCTTTGACTTTGGCTGCGGCTTTACCTCTGGTGGCGCGGCTTTGCGCTTCAAAGGTATTCACCGGCATCCGTTTGATGTAACCTTGTTCTGTTAACAGAATAATTGCCTTTTCGTTCGCAATTAAGTCACGTTCATCAATTTCGCCTTCGGCGTGGGTAATAATTGTGCGTCGGGGTGTGGCGAAGTTGGTTTTAATTTGGGAAATTTCGGTTTCAATAATTTCTAAGATTCTTTCTCGCCGCGCCAAAATATCTTGTAAATTAGCGATTTGTTTTTGCAAATCTTCGTGTTCTAGGCGAATTTTATCGGCTTCTAGGGCTGTCAATCGCCGTAGCTGCATTTGTAAAATTGCGTCGGCTTGGACTTCCGAAAGTCCATAATTTGTAATTAATTCACCTTTGGCTGTGGGTGCATCCGGCGCATGACGAATTAAGTTAATAATTGCATCTAAATGGGATAAGGCAATCAATAACCCTTGCAAAATATGGTCGCGTTCTTCGGCTTTTCGCAGTTCGTATTGGGTGCGTCTGGTAATGGATACGATGCGGAAATCGAGAAAGACTTCTAAAAACTGCTTGAGGGTGAGGATTTGCGGTTCCCCGTTCACCAACGCCAGCATATTCGCCCCAAAGTTGGCTTGCAGTGGGGTTTGCTTGTAAAGGTTGTTCAATACCACGCGGGGATAAGCATCGCGCTTGAGTTCGATGACAATTCGCATCCCGTCGCGATCGCTTTCGTCACGGATATCTGCAATGCCTTCGATGCGCTTATCATTCACCAATTCGGCGATTTTCTCAATTAATGCTGCTTTGTTGGTTTGATAAGGCAATTCAGTAACAATAATTGCTTCCCGTTCAGGACGACCACGCTGTTCAATGGTTTCAATGTTAGCGACACCGCGCATGGTAATCGAACCACGCCCAGTGGTGTAAGCTTCTTTAATTGCTGCCGTGCCGAGAATGTGCGCCCCAGTCGGAAAGTCTGGCCCAGGGATATACTGCATTAACTGGAGGTCGGTGATTTCGGGGTTGTGAATCAACGCGACTACCCCGTCAATCAGTTCGCCTAAGTTGTGGGGCGGGATATTTGTCGCCATCCCCACCGCAATTCCCGATGAACCATTGAGTAGCAGTTGGGGAATGCGCGATGGTAAAACTGTGGGTTCTTGTTGGGAACCGTCGAAGTTATCCGCAAAGTCTACGGTTTCTGATTCAATGTCTTGGAGTAAAGCGGCGCTGGTTAAAGCTTGCAAGCGACATTCTGTGTATCGCATTGCGGCTGGGGGATCGTTATCTACCGAACCAAAGTTACCATGTCCGTTGATTAAGGGCGATCGCATGGAAAAATCCTGCGCCATCCGCACCAAGGCATCATAGACTGCTGTGTCGCCGTGGGGGTGATATTTACCCAACACTTCCCCAACCACACGGGCGCATTTTCTAAATGGGCGATCGTGCAGTAAACCTAACTCGTGCATAGCGTAGAGAATACGGCGATGCACAGGTTTCAGACCATCCCTGGCATCTGGTAGCGCCCGACCTACTATCACACTCATGGCGTATTCCAGATAAGACCGGGACATTTCGTTCCGCAGATCCGTTGGGATAATCCTCTCCTGTGAGGTTGTCATAACCGAAAAAACTCCAAAAATCGTAGTATTTAGCCTTTATAGTTGGCAAAGCGTAAAATTATTCCAAATTACTCTTGAATAATTGACATATTTTGATACAATTCTAGCACGTATTGTTTTTTTTTGCCCGCAGAGTTATCATCAAGCCTCTGGTTTCATAGCTGCTGCGAATGTGTGAAATCAGGCTTAACTAAGCAAGCGGGAGTTAAACAAAAAAAATATCCAAATTTTACCCAAAATAAACGTAATTTGCCAAAATACTCGTTATACCCAACCTCAACCAACAAGAGGTCAAGAATGAGCGACAGTTAACGACTCAAGCTATAGCAATCCTAGTTTGATGTGCGAACAACAGAGATCAGGGCGACAAGGTAGACAAGGGCGAGATGTTGGTAATTCATTTAGGACTGCTAGAGACAAAACCAACAGCAATCACGCCAATGTAACGGGATTTTAATATCATTTGTTGGTTATCGGTTGATCGGGGCTATCATAATACAGTTCAATTATCAATATTGAGTTTGACAGATGACATTTCAACAATTAGCGATCGGTAGCTATTTCCGTCTTCCTGGAATAAGTTACAGTTGTGTATATCGCAAAGCCAGTTATTCTTATTGCAGTCTCAATAAACTATTACAACCAATTCGTCCCACAACAAAAGTTATTCCTTTAAATGCCAAAGAAATTGCTAAATATTTTGCCGAGCAGAAAGAATTTATGAATCAACTCAAGAGATAAAGGCTAATAATATAGCAGTCATTGATTTAGACACACAAAAGACAAGGAGGAAAAGGGAGACAAGGCAGAGATATTTGTAAATAATTTAGGATTGCTATATGGCGTTTACTAGTTGACTGAAGGACAAATCTATCTGCGTCCATCTGCGTTTATCTGCGGTTAATTATTTTTGCCTATACATCACTAGGCGAAGAAAAGCTATATTCAGTGATTATTAATGAATCGCTTCTGGCTGCGACTTCATTTGAGCCGCAATCAAAGGTACTTTAGGTGCTAGAAAAAATCCCACCAAACTAGCAAATAAAATTGGTGTAAATGGACTGAAACTAGTGAGTTTTGAGAGTAACAAAGTTGTACTAATGGGTGTGCGTGTTACGGCTGCATTTAGCGCCGCCATTGTACAAATCATTGCTAAAGCAGGATTAACACCCGGAATCAAAACTACCACAGCTTTACCAATACAAGCACCAGTGAAAAATAAGGGGATAATAAATCCACCACGCCAGCCACCTGTGACTGTCATACTAATAGCTGCCATTTTACCCAAAGCCAGTGTTAACAGAAAAATCCCCGAAAAACTAGTTGTCAGGACAGTTTCTAATTCTTCATGGCCAAAATAACGGGTGAGAGGTAAGAAAGTGGCTAAACTACCAATTCCCAACCCGGCTAATGTGGTGCGTAAATAAATGGGGCCGGGTATGCGGTGAAAAACATTGTCGCAGGTGCGAAAAATCCAGATGAAAATCCATCCTGCGATCGCCCCAATCATCCCAAACAAAATCGCCAAGGCAAAATCATCGATATTTTCTAAGCGATATTGGGGAAAATGCCAAGTTGGTGCAATTCCTAAATGAGTAATCGCCGTAAATACCAAATAACTCGCACAACTAGACACAATTGCCGGCATTAACGCTTCGTAATATTCCACAACATGCTGATGATGCAAGATTTCTAAAGCAAACATCGCCCCGCCTAGAGGTGCGCCAAACAAAGCCGTAAAACCAGCCGCCATCGCCGCCAAACTCATCGATCGCAAATCTTCACCTTCAAGTTTCAGGCGATCGCCTAACCAAGTCCCAAAGGAACCTGTAACCTGCACCAATGGCGCTTCTGGGCCAGCACTTCCACCAGCCGCAATACTAACTAAAGAAGCTAGAATCATCGAGGGGTTTTTTCGTCCATCCAAGCGTCCACCGCGAAAATGAATATTATCCACAATCACGGCAATTTCCCCAGGATTACCCAAAAAATGAATCACTAGCCCCACAATTAAACCAGCCAGTGGCATCACAATTAACAAACTTAAACCTTGGAATCTTTCCAACTGGTGAGTTAACAGTTCTAAAACATTCCAGTACAACCCAGCAAACAAACCACTAACCGTCCCTACCACAACCCAACGCAACACCCAGCGAGAAATCATCAAGGGATTACGCCTTGACAGTCCAAACAGTTGCGTTAATGCCCAACTTTGGGGTTGATTATTTGGGGGTGGCGGATTTAATGGCACTGTTAATATCCTTTTGAGAAAACTACAAATAATGAAGATTTACTACTATCTTGTATAATACTTCCGTTATCCCTGCTCACTCTAGCAGTCATAAATCAGTTATAAACAAAGCCACTGACTCAGCCCTAGTCTCTATTTGCTGCTGAGATGAGTTATAAATCCCATCAAATTGGTATATCATTGAGCAATTTAGATTTTTGAGGGGTTGCATCATGACTAATGTAATTTTTGACTTACTGCCAGAAATATCAATTATTATTTGTACCTACAATCGCGGCAAATATTTAAATCGTTGTATTAATAGCGTACTTGCCCAAACTTTTCAAGATTGGGAGTTAATTATAGTAGACGATGGCAGTAACGATAATACGTTTGAAATTGTAGATCAATATATTAATGTTTTTCCGAATGTTCGTTATTTAAAGCATCAAAACAAAAAACAATGTCATGCTAAAAATGCTGGCATTCAAGCATCTTTTGGGAAATACATCACGTTTTTAGATAGCGATGATGCTTATTTGCCAGAACATCTAGAAACTCGCCTTAAATATCTACGGCAGTATCCAGAAATTGATTTAATTGAAGGTGGATTTCTTACCGATGAAGAAATTTGGGTTGCTGACTATTTTCAACCCGGTAAAATCATAAATCTGCGAGAATGTGTACTTGGCCCGACATTTTTTGGCAAGAGACAAGTCTTTTTTGATTTGCAAGGTTTTAATAATATGACTTACGGAGAAGATACTGATTTTTGGGAACGGGCAGAGAAATTATTCAGAACTCAAAAATTACCTGATTTGCAAACATATATTTATACAAGAGCAGAAACTAGTGTGACTAAAAGTTTCTTAGAATCAACTTCCCAGTCCCCATTGCCATAAACAATATTTAAAGACTAGCATGAGTATCATACCAAGGCTCTTTTAGTTGCAGACTTTCTAGTAATTTTTTTCCCAAAGGGAATTTTAAAATCCCATTTGTACCCAAAAGTCTATATTCCAGAAAAACCCGTTTGTAGACCTTGAGTACTTCAGTTTCAGACAACCAAACTCCTGGGGCTTCTTCTCCAAAAAGTCCACTAGCACCGTATTCAAATTGATGGCTGATATATTGACCTTCTTTCGCTGGGAAGGGACAGATTTGTCGAGGTACATCTGGTTGTCTGATAGCTTTGAATTTCTTGTATCCAAGTTCCTTTAACAGCGCAAATTCTTTTAACAGGTCATGCCAAGACGCTTTTGTAGATTCTATAGATAGAAACTGCGGTTTGCTTTCAACTTTCTGTAAACCCTGTAAGCATAATATATCAGCACCTTCAATATCAACTTTTAGATAATAGGGAGTGCCAAACTCCTGTAAAATATCTTCAAATCTTCGCCCTTCTACTGTTATAGCTGTAGAGCGTGTGCCAAAAAACTCGTTACGCTGGACAAAATCGGGTGAAGTTGTACTCCAAAAACTTCTGTCTAGGTTGACATATAGAGTAATTGGTTGATTTAGAGGGGATACAGCAATATTTAAGAGTAGCAACTGACCAGTTTCTATATAAGAATTTAGTTTTTGCTTAGTGTCACTATAAATATTGGGGTTAGCTTCAATACCAATAACTCGAAATCCTTTTTTGAGATAAAACTCAGTATCTTCTCCTGTATGAACACCAACATCTATGACTAAATTTTTATCCATCTTCGACCTATCCTAATTGCAAATACATAATATTTTAATCTAAATTAGTATTTTTAGAGATACTTTATAAATAGGCGTTTAGCGATCATACAGACTGTGTATAACGGAAAGTTATATGAAACTTACTATTTTTTCGTTCTCCAATCTTAAAATTCTTTATCAGTTTCTTGGCTCTATTTGGCGAATTACTATTTTTCTATTTATCTTGAGTATCAGCATTGTTTTGTTATCTAGTTGTGAGGTAAGAGAAACTCAAAATGAGCAAATTACTCGCATCACACTATGGCATGGAATTAATCCACCTGTAAATCGTGATGTATTCCAAAAATTAGTAGATAAATTCAATCAAACTCATGTTGATGTCCAGGTAGAATCTATTTACGCTGGTCAACTGGGTCAACAACTACCAAAAATCTTAACAGCAGTTGTTGGTAAAGTACCGCCCGATATTCTCTGCTTTTACCCCCAAATTACTGGTCAGTTAGTCGAACTTAGTGCAGTTCGTCCGTTAGAAGGTTGGTTTGACAAACTACCTTTAAAATCAGAACTTAGCCAGAAGCTTTTAGACGAATTAAAGTTAGATGGGCATTTATGGTCAGTACCACTGTATACAAGTAATATTGGCATTTTTTATCGTCCCACATTATTTAAAGCTGCGGGGATTACAAATACACCCAAAAATTGGGAAGAATTGCGACAAGCTGCCAAAAAATTAACTGTAGACCGCAATGGAGATGGACTGCCAGAACAATATGGAATGTTGCTACCTATGGGTAAGGGAGAATGGACGGTTTTTAGTTGGTTTCCCTTTTTATCGAGTGCTGGCGGTGAAATTGTCAGCAATGGTGTCCCGAATTTAAATAACCCCCAAGCAGTTCACGCGCTTCAATTTTGGCAAGACTTATTAAAAGATGGTTCCGCCACTCTTTCGCCACCAGAACGCGGCTATGAAGAAGATGCTTTTCTTCAGGGACGTGTAGCTATGCAAATTACTGGCCCTTGGACTTATATCACCAAGTCTCAGACCGACTATCAAGTTTTCCCTATACCCAGAGATGTTGAATCAGCGACTGTCACAGGTACAGGTAACTTTTATGTGATGAAAACTACGCCAGAGAAAGAACAAGCTGCACTGAAATTTTTAGAATATGTTTTGAGTGAAGAATTTCAAACAGAATGGTCTATTGGTACAGGTTTTTTGCCAGTGAATCTCAAATCTGCCCAAAGCGAAGCTTATCAGCAATATATCCAGCAAAAACCTTGGATCAAAGTTTTTTTAGATCAAATGTCTGTAGCCCGATCTCGTCCTACTTTAGCTGGATATAGTCGTATATCTGAAAGTCTTGGTCGAGCAATTGAGGCGACGTTGCTAGGTGATTCTCCCCAATCTGCACTTAAGCAAGCCCAAGAACGTTTAGAACTGATTTGGGGAAAGTGAAACAGAGCAAATTTACACCAATTTTATAGAAAATTATGAGTGATGAAGTCTCTCATTGCGATCGCCACAATACAGCAATGAATGAATATTGTATTTGCCAGCAGTGCTTTTGAGAATTTGCCGAACTATTTGATTTTCAGTTTCTGCCCTAATTGATGATGGCTGATAGCAGCTTATCTAAAAACATGATTTATGTTTTTAGATATAAAAATTTTATGAAGCTTCAGTAAAAACACTTGCTTCAGATGGTTTTTTAGAGAAAAGTGTTGTGTATCAGCATCAATAGCATAACTTACGTATAAAGATTTTCGATTGAGATGAAAGGGATGTAAGAGTTCTGCACACCTACACCCCTTTAAAGCCTCATACCCTTATACCTTTCTGCGTATCAACTTTGTCATCTTCACAAGCGTAAATACAATGAAAAATTTTGGTTTGACGAATACTTTACTAGTGGCTGGTACAGGAGCAGCATTTGTTTTTACTGCTAGTCCATCTCCAGCAGCAGTGATCAATATTTCAGATTTTACAGAATGGGAAAGTATTGGAAATGTTAACTTGAGTGGTGAGCAAGCTGCTCTGTTTACTGGTGATGGTGTTTCTGACACTAATCTAGAGAACTTCTTGGGACTAGCGTCTGGAACTTTAGATACTTTTAATGGTCAAAATGTCACTGATGGTTCTGCTATCAAAAACACGCTGACAGTCCAAGCTGGAGATGTTTTGACATTTGATTGGCTCTTCCAAGCTGGTGATTATCTACCTTACAATGATTTTTCTTTCTACTCTATTGGTACTTCTCTAAATAGACTGGCTGATGTGCTTCAGGTAGGTAATTTTGGCCAAACTGCATCTCGAACTGCTTACACATTCACCACAGGCGGCACTTACACTATAGGATTCGGGGTGGTAAATACATTTGATCGGTTTTCTGGTGATCGGTTTTCTGGATCAAATCTGACTGTTCGCAGTTCTCGGAATGATGAGCCTGTTCCTGAACCTATGACTATTGTCGGTTCATTGGTAGCAGGTGCTTTTGGTGTGGCTTTACGCCATAAGAAAAAGCAACAACAAAAGGTTGACTCGGATGTGTGACCAAACAATCTCTATGGTTGTGTGTAGTAATGCAGTTAAATGTAAATAAATATTAATATGAGAGCGATCGCCCATCGCTCTTATTTTATGGATTAAAAACTAGAAACTACAAAATTTGATAAGTCATTGTACCTGTACCCAATTTGTGAGATTCTAGATAATCGCTGCTATTAAACTTCAATTCACTGGGTAATAAACTTAGATGTCTCCTTTACGTTAGCTACAGATACGCCCCTCCCAGACTCTCAGACGTGGGTATTGATGCGTCTAGTGAGATTGCTGACAACCAGAGTTTCAGGTTATCGAAGGTCAAGCTGACCCATAATTTTAGAGATTTGGAGAATACAGAAAATACTGGTGCAACCCGCAAATAAATATGTGTCGATTTTGCTCCAGGATTAACCATCCCCTAAACTTTTAACTGTTATTTGACTATTAGGATAGGACAAAGATATGGAAAATAAGCTGATGCTGATGATTCCTGGCCCCACACCAGTGCCAGAGGCTGCTTTACTTGCTTTAGCTAAACACCCCATCGGACACCGTACCAATGAGTTTAGTAACATTTTGGCAGATGTGACAGCTAATCTAAAATGGCTGCACCAAACCGAAAGCGATGTGCTGATGCTGAATGTTAGCGGTACAGGTGCGGTAGAAGCCGGGATCATTAATTTTCTATCCCCTGGCGATCGCATTTTAGTTGGTAGTAATGGTAAATTTGGTGAACGCTGGGCGGAAGTCGGACAAGCCTACGGGTTAAATGTAGAAACCATTACAGCAGAATGGGGTCAACCTTTAGACCCAGCGCAGTTTGCGGCCAAACTACAAGCCGACACAGCCAAAGAAATCAAAGCTGTCATTGTCACCCACAGCGAAACCTCCACTGGCGTTCTCAACGATTTGGAAACCATCAACCGCCACGTTAAAGAACATGGCGAAGCTTTAATTATTGTGGATGCTGTCACCAGTTTGGGCGCATTTAATTTACCTGTGGATGCTTGGGGATTAGATGTCGTCGCGTCCGGTTCTCAAAAAGGTTACATGATTCCCCCTGGCTTGGGTTTTGTGTCTGTCAGCGCCAAAGCTTGGGAAGCTTACAAAACAGCTAAATTGCCGAAATATTATCTAGATTTAGGCAAATACAAGAAATCCACCGCTAAAAATACCACTCCTTTCACTCCCCCAGTAAATCTGATTGTGGCACTGCATACCACCTTGGGCATGATGAAAGAAGAAGGCTTAGAATCTATTTTTGGCAGACACGAACGCCAAAAGAATGCGACTCGCGCCGCTATTAAAGGTTTAAACTTGCCCTTATTTGCAGCCGATAGCCATGCTAGTCCAGCCATTACAGCCGTAGCACCACAAAATATTGAAGCGGATAAAATTCGCTCATTGATTAAAAAACGCTTTGATATTGCCTTAGCTGGTGGTCAAGACCATTTGAAAAATAAAATTTTCCGCATTGGTCACTTGGGTTTTGTGAGCGATCGCGATATTCTTAGCTGCATAGCATCCCTAGAAGTTGTACTGTTAGAACTCGGTTATGAAAACTTTACTCCGGGTGCTGGTGTAGCGGCAGCAGCTAAAGTATTGAATGGTTAATCGTCAATGGTCAATGGTCAATAGTTATTCATCAAACTTCTGACCAATAACCAATGACCAATGACCAAAAATTAAAAGAGCGAGTAGAATTACCATCTTTAACTCGCTCTTTCAACCTGGACTTACATAAATAGGCTTGGTAAAAGTCAGTTTTCCTGTATATCAGCCTTGTTCCAAGGCCGTTTGGATGTGACATACCTGATTTTCTCCTGCAAGAGTTTTCATACTTAAACAGTTTCTAACCAATCGTAAATTTTTTCTAACTGTTCCATCGTAATCAACCCATACTGCCAAAGAATCATCGGTAAAGGCCCTGGGTCTTGCTCCCGATGCCGTAAAGCTACTGCCAAAGATGCTGCCGAAATTGACAAATCTTCCTGTAAAAAATGAATCAGCCTTGAATATGTTGATGGTGACATTTGTAACTCACCTCCTTGTCTAGTGTGTACGCTCATAAATCAATTCACCATTCCTCTTTTGTCCGCAGCTACTATTTCAGTTGAGACTGTGCAATTACCGGATGAAGATCCGAAAATATTGCTTGATTATCCGCAAATAGAACAATTTTCCTAAAAAACTAGGAAATTCCTGGCTTTCAATCATCCGTTTGCTCAGTTTTTTAGTAGCATCTTCGGCAAGTTAAATAAGTATCATGCTGAATTTGCCTGAGTGTTCTATTTAATTACACATTGAGTAACAAACATTCCATAGCCTATGCTCCCTTATGCCAGACTGTTTACACTTACGCCAAAAGGAAGATTTTTCACTATGGAACCTTAAGATTGTTATTTTACCTCTTAAGTAGTTTTTTTTACTATTTTTGTCATCATATTAGATGCTTGAAAAATAATTTGCGAGTTCACATCTACTTAACAGTTTTTTTACAGAAAAATTATTGATGAAATGTTGCTATGGCTAATTACACCAAGGTTTTTAAGTCTTATTACCGTAAGCTACTGTGATTTAAAAACTTAATTTTGACATTATCTCCTATTTTGAGTTTCAGTTCTTTGGCTCGCCCTGCACGTAATTCTATTACAGTATCAACAGGTACATTTGGCCCGTAAGTGGCACAAGGCTCACTAGCACAAGGTGGCGCAGAAGCCTGAATATACTTGATTACGCCATTTTGTAAAAAGACCATATCCAGTGGCACAGGTACATTTTTCATCCAAAACTGCACAGGCTGTGCAGATGGAAACTTGAATAACATCCCGCGATTATCTGGCAATGCAGGTCTATTCATCAAACCTTTTGCTTGCTCTTCTGGAGTCACCGCTACTTCTAATTCAATGGTTGTCCCGTTGGGAACAACTGCTTTAGCTGAAATTGGTAGTGTTTGTCCAGTTTGCACTGCAATGGGAGTCTTGGCTGTTGTCTGCGTAGAACATCCCATGAGAAACAGACTGAGCAGAATTGGCAGTAAACTTAG
This sequence comes from Aulosira sp. FACHB-615, assembly GCF_014698045.1. Taxonomy (GTDB): domain Bacteria; phylum Cyanobacteriota; class Cyanobacteriia; order Cyanobacteriales; family Nostocaceae; genus Nostoc_B. The sequence continues at coordinate 28,850 of NZ_JACJSE010000037.1, read as the reverse complement.
CCAACGTATCATAAAATTTGCCATTTGGTTATTTAAATTTTGATTTTACAGAATTTACCCTAGAAAGCCCACTTCTTTTTGTATCTTTTTTGGTCTTATGGCAATGACAGCGTTGTTTATTTGAGTGCATGGGAAGAGTGGGAGGTGTGGGAGGTGTGGGAGGTGTGGGAGGTGTGGGAGGTGTGGGAGGTGTGGGAAGTGTGGGAAGTGTGGGAAGTGTGGGAGGATGGTGAAGAGATCGCGTAACCCAACAAAGTCTTGAGGATGTTGGGGTGTAGGGGCGTGTAGTTAAGTTAAAATAGCGCCTCCCATTAACCTGTCATACCGATATTTCAACTCTTCTTTCATCAAATACCAGCGTTCTAAGGTAACATCAATCTCGATAACTTTCTCGGCTGCTTGCCGCGCTAAGAGTAACACTTCTTCATCTTCAACCAAACTCGCTAAGGTAAAATCTGGCACACCCGATTGGCGAGTTCCCAACACTTCACCAGGGCCACGGAAACGCATATCCATTTCGGAAATGAAGAAGCCATCCTGAGATTGTTCTAAGACTTTCAACCGTTGTTGAGCATCAGGGCTTCTCGAACTACTCATCAACAAACAATAAGACTGAGCCGCACCCCGACCGACACGCCCCCGTAGTTGATGCAGTTGAGATAAACCAAATCTTTCTGCATTTTCAATGAGCATCACAGTAGCATTGGGTACGTCTACACCAACTTCTACTACTGTTGTTGATACTAAAATTTGGGTTTTGTTGTCTCGAAATTTGGTAATTGCTTCGTCTTTCTCGGCGGAACTCATGCGCCCGTGGAGTAAGCCGACTTGAAATTCAGGAAAGACGGTTTCTTGTAATTTTTGATGCTCTTCTACTGCCGATCGCAAGTCTAATTTCTCAGATTCTTCTACCAAAGGCAACACCACATAAGTTTGCCGACCTTGAGCAACTTCGCGGCGGATGAGGTCGTAAGCATGGCTACGCTGCTGGCTTGTCAATGCAGTGGTTTGAATTTTCTGCCGTCCTGGTGGTAATTCATCAATTTGGCTGACATCCAAATCTCCGTGAATTGTCAAGGCTAATGTCCGGGGAATGGGAGTCGCGGTCATTGTTAAGACATGGGGTTGTTCGCCTTTTTGTTGTAATAACGCCCGTTGCTTTACCCCAAAGCGATGTTGTTCATCAATGACTACCAAACCCAAGCGATGAAAGTTTACCGGGTCTTGAATTAAGGCGTGAGTTCCCACTAACAAAGGTAATTGCCCTGTGGCTAACAATGAATGAATTTCCCGACGTTTGGCAGTTTTGGTAGAACCTGTGAGCAATTCCACAGGCAAATGTAATAAATTAAACCAGCTAACTAACTTGCGATAATGCTGTTCTGCCAAAACTTCTGTTGGAGCCATCAAAGCGGCTTGGTAGCCAGATTGAATCGCCGCTAAAATTGCTACCACAGCCACGACGGTTTTCCCGGAACCAACATCGCCCTGTACTAGACGATTCATTGGTGTGGTTTTTTGCAAATCATTCAAAATATCATTCAGGACTCGTTGCTGTGCGCCGGTGAGTTGAAAGGGTAAGATTTCGTAGAATTTGCCAATTAACTGCCCTTTAGGCGCAAGTATGGCACTGGTTTGAATGGCTTTGGCTTGTTGCTGACGTTGGAGTAAGCCGAGTTGCAGGTAGAAAAACTCATCAAAAACCAGACGACGACGGGCAGCTTGTAAAGTATCGCTATCAGAGGGAAAGTGAATATTAGCGATCGCATCTTTCAATTCCATCAAATTATACTTTTCTCGCAAACCCTTGGGCAGTGGGTCTTTGAGATGGGCTGCTGCTGGTAAGGCTGCTATCACCGCCTGACGCACCATATTCGCCATCACCCCTTCAGTTAAAGCATAAATTGGCACTACCCGCCCAATAGTCAAGGACTCAATGGTGTCTCCTGGATGTGCCAAAACTTCCAGTTCTGGGTTATCCAATGTCAAGCCATATTTACTTTCTTTTACCAACCCACAAGCCGCCACCATACTACCGACTGGGTAACGGCGTTTCATACTTTCTTGCCAACCACGGCTAGTAAACCGCGCCCCCGCCGAAAAGCGACCGACTTTAATTTGTCCGGTATTATCTTTGAGTACCAGTTCTAAAATTGATAATTTTTGATTTTTCGGGCTAGTGAAACAATTGCAACGCTTCACACTAGCCACAATAGTGACTGTTTCACCCGCCTGTAACTCGCGGATATTGACTTGACGCGCATAATCAATATGGTCACGGGGATAGTAAAACAGCAAATCTCGCACCGTGTACAAATGCAAAGCCGCTAATTTATCAGCTTTCCGAATACCTATTTCTGGCAAATCGCTGAGTTTTTGGTCAATTCTGGGCGCTAGTCTGCGACTGACTTCATTCACCACAGGCGTAGAATTAGGGATTTTCGCTTTATAATTTCTTCCCTGCTTCTCTAACTCCTCTGGGTCTTCTAGTTGTTTTTGCAGTTGGTCAAGATACCTGCGAGTGGTAGCAATTAAGTTTTGTCTGTCTTTGACTGCCAAATTGGGATAGTCGGCAAATTTTGTGGCTAATTCTTGCCAACGACGACGCTCCACAGCAGGCAAAGCCGCCGGAAATTTCCCAAAAGTCAAACTGAGAAATTCACTAAAGCGGTATTGTCTGCCCATCAAGTCTGTAAAGCCATTTTCTGCCTCTACAGCCAAGGCTTTATGTAAGCGTATCCAATCTGGTGTGTCATTAGTCATTGGTTATTTGTCATTAGTCATTGGTCATTGGTTATTTGTCATTAGTCTAGGACTTACGCACCAAGATTGTCTGTGGGGATTGGGTGTAGGGGTGAAAGGGTATGGGGTGTAATGGTTTTGAATACTTACACCCTTACACCCTCATACCCCTGTACCCTGTTCTAAAACCTTATTTTTTCGTTTTTTTGCGTAAGTCCTATAGTCATTGGTCATTAATATTTATACAAATTGACAAATGACGAAGAATACATGACAAATCACTAATCCTCATACCAACTTGAGCGCCAAGCTGCTTCGGCTTCAGCAATTGAACGTTCCCGTTGCTTCTTTTGATATTCTCGGCCGAGTTTTTGGAGTTGTACTAATATATTCCGAATTTGTTTGCGGCTAGATGCTAGGGTTGCGTCGGCAAATTCAATTTCTCCCAGTCGCAGATTAATGGTCATAATCTGTGTCAAACTCGATTCTTCCTCGTCTTGTTCGTTGTCAATTTCAATGACCAAGTTGAGGAGATTTGGCGGCCCTGGCATCACTTCGGCGGCTGCTTCTGAGGCGGCGGCGGCGGCTTCTAAAATTGGTTCTGGGACTTTTTTGGGCAGAATATCAGCTTGTTGCAACAACACATTTGTATCATGAGAAACTTTTTTGAGCGCCTGTTGTGTTAATTCTTCTAAGTGATTTTGCCATTTGGCTATTTCTACAGGGTTAGAAGAATCAGGAGGATTGAGTTTTGGGTTCTCCGTCACCGCCTCTTCTTCTGTCTCGTTTCCCTCATTTTCCTCTTCTGTAACTATTTCACCATTCATATAGGTGATTAATTCTTCAGATAGCTGTTTTCCGAGTTGGCGGATGGCTTGTTGCAATTTTTGACGTTGATTCAACGACAACTTTAAAAAGTTTTCGGGATACCCCTGAGTACACAGATGGTAACTTGCCAGAATCAACTGCTTCCGCACAGCTTCACCTAAGAGGGTGAGATAAACAGTATAAGCACTTTGGAGTTCTGCTGCGATCGCACGTATCGCTTCTTCCAGCATCGCCAAATCCCGTTCAATTCGCTCAATTGCTCTCGCCATATCTTTTTTTAATTGCCCATCATCCAATTTTAGATTTGAGATTTGAGATTTTGCGAAAAGTTGCGTGGGCGGGTTCCCCGACTCGAAGCACACTTTTCAAGACGGATTGAGAATTGCTGTATGTAAGCAGGTCGGTGGAATTAAAGATAACTAGTGAGGGCTGTCATTTGTGATTTGTCGTTGGTCATTTGTAAGTGTTTCCAGGCTATTTACGCTTCGTAATATAGTTTGGTTTATTTCCACCGACTTACTTATCTAGCTTCTATCAATCATTTTCTAAATTGGTATTACGATTATTATGGTACAAATGTACCCAGCTATCTTCTAATAATAAAATACAGGTCAGCTTAGTGTAAAACTGACCTGTCTTAAAAAAGTTATTGGTCATTTGTTCATAACTAATGACCAATGACCAATAACTAATGACTAAAAACCAAATTACTTCGCCCCGATTTGAGCTGCAACTTCATCAGCAAAGTTAGTTTCTTGTTTTTCAATACCTTCGCCGAGGATGTAGCGCACAAAGCGGCTAACTGTTACTTCTGCACCGACTTTAGCCTTGACTTGCTTGACCAATTCTTCAACAGAAATACTTTGGTCGCGGATATAAGGCTGATCGAGCAAAGCTATTTCTTTAAGACGTTTTTCAATTCGTCCTTGAACAATCTTTTCTCGGATGCTCTCTGGTTTGTTTGCCAAATCATCCTTGCCCATTTCGATGTCCTTTTCTTTTTGGACAACTTCGGCTGGGATTTGGTCTACGCTGACATACTCAACGTTGGGACAAGCTGCAACTTGCATAGCAACGTTCCGTGCCAACCCTTTGAATTCTTCGTTACCCGCAGCCGACTCAGAGGCAGATTCTAGCTCAACTAATACACCAACACGACCGCCAGTGTGAATATAGCTATCTACTACTCCGGTTTTACCGCCTGCTACTGTAAAGTTGACAAAACGACGTACTTGGATATTTTCACCGAGTGTAGCAATGGTTTGCTTGATGAATTCATCTACAGTTACGCTCTTATCTCCAATGTAAGGTTGAGCCAGTAAAGACTCAACACTTTCAGCAGTGGCGGCTTGCTGTGCTAGGCTCTTAACCAAAGATTTAAAAGCTTCATTGCGAGCCACGAAATCTGTTTGGCAGTTAACTTCTATTAGTACACCTACTTTGCCATCAGCTTGAATGTAGGTGTCTACTAGACCTTCAGCTGCAATGCGATCGCTTTTTGTGCCCGCAGAAGTGATACCTTTTTTACGTAGCCAATCTATCGCTTGTTCGATGTCGCCGTCATTTTCTTTTAGCGCCTTCTTGCAGTCCATCATGCCGGCACCAGTTTTTTGGCGTAGCTCTTGGACGAGTTTTGCAGATATGTCCGCCATGTTGCCTCAATTCCTAACTTGACCTAGAGTTTTTATCGCTTACGGGCGTTGAGTATTTCTATCTTACTCAGAAAGTGAAGACACTCTGAAGTCTGAAGTGAGAAGTATGAAGTATGAAAAATAAAATTTCATACTTCATACTTTATCCTTCATACTTTATTCTTCTTCGTCTTCGTCGTCAGGAATTAACGAGTCTGAGTAATCACTTTCGTCGTAATCGTAATCTTCCTCAGCGCCTTCGTAATCGTCGTATTCTTCTTCTACATCCAGTTGGCCATGACGACCTTCATAAATTGCATCTGCCAACTTGCCAACTATCAGCTTAATGGATCTAATAGCATCATCATTTGCTGGGATAGGAATATCAACTACATCTGGGTCGCAGTTGGTATCCAACATAGACACAATGGGAATTGACAGTTTTTGACATTCTTGAACTGCGTTATATTCCCGGCGTTGGTCTACAATGATCACCACATCAGGGACTTTCCGCATGGTTTTAATCCCACCCAGGTATTTTTGTAGCTTCGCCATTTCCCGACGCAGCATCGAAGCTTCTTTTTTCGGCAACAAATCTAAAGCACCGTTTTCTTCCCGGCGTTCTAAATCTTTCAGCCTTTCTACCCGTGTTTTAATAGTTGACCAGTTGGTGAGCATTCCACCCAACCAACGCTGGTTAATATAGTGAGCGCCACAACGAGATGCTTCTTGAGCAATGATTCCTGCTGCTTGACGCTTCGTACCAACAAACAAGAATTTCTTACCTTGCTCCGCTTGGGTTCTCATATAGTTGTACGCGTTATCCATCAACTGGGCTGTTTGCACCAAGTCGATGATATGTACACCATTGCGGGCAGTGTAAATGTACGGGGACATTTTTGGGTTCCAGCGACGGGTTTGATGCCCAAAGTGAACCCCTGACTCCATCATTTGAGCCAATGAAACGACTGGCATATATTCTTAACTCCTATTCGGGTTAAACCTCCACCCAGGTGTATTTTCCCAAAAGAAAACACCCGAACTCCTGGATGTGCGGATTTTAGACAACTCTACTAGGGTAACACAAATCATTCATGTCGGTTAACCTCTCCTTCCCAATGTTCCACAGCAACACCAGCCGTTGGGTGGACGTAATTTTATTGGTAATCCCAAACAACCGACAATCTCTGTTTGTAATTTAGTTGATGGAGAATATCAGATTAGTAAGTTTAGAGATAGCGATGCCATTATCTCCCAAACTTTTCCTGAATTACATCTGACTCCAAATCAAATTTTTCAAGCTGGGTTGGTATAAATTTTGAATTTGTAATTCAACTGAAAAAATCAGCTAAAAAATGCGTAGATTGGATTTTACTCAGTACCCTACAAAAAGCCAGCAAAAATCCAACCTACACAAATTTAAAATTAATTCAATTAATTAACGTCGTCTACTACCAAAACCACCGCTACGGCTGGGAGTCCGACTCCGGCCACCACTACCAAAACTACTACCGGAATTACGTCTAGTAGTACTAGATTTACCTGATGGTTGCAGTTCACTAGCACCATAACCAGAACCACTAGGACGATTTGTAGTTCTTGTTGGGCTTGTGCTGCGGACGTTAGAGCCACTAGGATAGGTGTTTCTAATATTGCCAGTGGTACGGAAAGCTGTACGATTTCTTACTGCTGCGGGTGGTGCATTATAGCGGCTGCGGTAACTGCTAACTGCTTGGTCGTAGCTAGAACCATAACCACCAAAACCAGTTAATCCGCCTGGTTGATAAACAGGGGGTACATAATATTGGGGTCTAAATAACAGACTACCAATTGCTTGACCTGCTATACTCCCAGCCAGAGAACCAGCAAAGGGCGACCAAAAACTGTTTTCTTGTCGAACGACAACCGTTTCTTGTCTTCCTGTTTGGGGGTTAGTTTGGGTTTGAGTTACGTTGTGGACGTACTCAATTTTGAAGTCTTCTGTCAGGTATAAAGCTGGCTGGCCTTTTTCTACTTTCAGGTAAGATTTTTTACCTGCTTTAATTTCGTCATCAGTCAGCCTGGCCATTTGCAAGTTTTCGGTTGTAAAGGTGGGAGGTGTGCTGTTTAGTAAAAACAGTGTATATTCTCCCGTTCCATCGTCATAGGTAGCCTGTTGTACTTGATACTGACCATCAGTTAATTTGGTGGCAGTAGAAGTTTGGCTAACATTCCGGCCTGTAGGAGTAGTTTGCTCTCCACCGCCACAGGCAACAGTTGTTATACACAAACTCAAGGCTAAAACAACAACTGTAAATTTACGTAATATGGTCATGATCATTGCAGTATTGTCTTATCTCCGAGCTTAACAACTTCTTAAAATGGTTGGTGTGCGGACAACCCAACAACTTACAAAGGTATCAATTCTGGGTAATATTGCAACAATTCATCGTTGCTCAGTTCATCGCCTAGCTGTGCTGGCGAAAAATGTACTTGAATGGCTCTGAATTTGTTTTTGTAGTGCAGATTAATCAGGGCTTTTAACCCTTCTTTGAGTGCGCGAATATTCGATAGGTCGGTTTCTAACTCTGGTACTTCACCTTCCAAAGCGACGGTAATCATCACCACAACATTGCGGGTAACTGGAATAGATAAAGGTTCATCAAACCCAGAAGGAGAATCCCAATCAATATCAGCACCGTACCTTTCGGCCGAGTCAGTAAATAACTCGTTGACATAATCACCTGCTTCGCCTTCACTCCAAAATACGTCGCCTTCGTTGGCAGCAGACATCCAATCTTGATCGTAGCGCAGAAGGGTTTCGCTCAGTTCGACTAATGATTCTCCTAAAACCTGCATATCGCCTTCAGAATCGATCGCATCTCTCGCACCACGATTTAATACACCTAAAATTGGCGCAACATCTGACCCACCCAAGTGAATAAATAACCGAGAGACTACATAGCGAGTCCGACCAACCATTTTGTTAAAGGTATCACGCATTTGCTACCTCCAAAAATTCGTTTGAGTTTTTCTTTATTCATTGATATAGTGAAAGCTTTTGAGAAAATCTACAACTATATTTAACGAAAGTGATGCAATTGTGGCAGTATCAGAGGATTTATCTGCTAAAAATGCGGCATCGAGTTGCGAGGTATGAATAAATTTTTTCCCAAAGTAGGGGTTATCATATACTGTCAGGGTTTGGGCGCTGGTATTAGTTAAGATTGTTTGCGTAGGCGCTCGAAAGAAATTTAATTTTGCTGCTAGTTCCAGATTTTTTTTCATTTGCCGAATGGTTTGCGCCTGACTAATAGCTTCTTCGATGAGTGTGGTCAGTGTCTTCACCCGATGGGAGATTTTGATGTCTAAGTCAGGTACATCTTTTTTATTCAGAATCTCTACCACTTGATAAATGCTTTTGTGGGTATTAGTCGCATCTCTAAAGGGGAGAATTGCCAAACAGGCTGTAGGTAATAAAGCTTCATCGCTGTCTACTCGAAATGTGAATACAGTCCGGCGACGGCCAATTTCCATGCTGGGGGGTTGTTTGATGATGCGATATTCTTGAGCAATGTGGAAATAAGCACCCGCAAGGGCAAAGTTCGCTTCTGGTTCTAAGGCTGCATCGACGATAATTCTAATGGTTGGGGGGGTTTCGTTAAAAAATTCCCGTGGGTCGTCGGCTTCAAATTTTTGGATGATCGAGCGATCGCCTTTTGGACTAAGATCAACCCATTCACAAATCATTCCTTCTGTTTTTAACCCAAACCGAGACGCAGAATGCAGTTTTGCCCCAGTTAAGGTTGCGCCTGTTAAATCAGCACCAACCCATTCGGCTTTAATTAATGTCGCCTCTGTTAAGTTGGCATGGACAAAACTTGTATTGGTTAAATTAGCATTGCTCAAGTTCGCCCCCATCAAGGTCGCACCACTCAATTTTGCACCGCTTAAATCAGCCCAACTGAGGTTTGTGCCACTCAAATCAGCCCAACGCAGGTTTGCGCCACTTAAATCAGCCCCACTGAGGTTAGCATGGGTGAGATTTGCCTGTTTCAATTCTGCATCACGTAAGTTAGCACCACTGAGGTCGCTACGGTGTAAGTCGGCGGCGTTTAAGTTCGCCATCTCTAAGTTCGCACCAGCTAAGGTACAACCTTTTAAGATTGTTTCATGCAAGTTAGCGCGGCGAAGATTGGCTTTACGTAGGGTGGCTTCACGTAAGTCAGCATTACTGAGATTAGCTTCAAATAAGTCAGCGCGACTCAGGTCTGCCCGAATTAACTCCGCACGTACTAAAGAAGCACCACGCAATTGAGCGCGGCTGAGGTCAGAACGAATCAAGTTTGCCACATTCAAACTAGCGTGATTCATGATTGTACCCACGAAATTCACGCCACTCAGTCGGGCGACATTCAACTTAGCATGGCTCAAATTAGCCTCGCTGAGATTTGCCCCACTGAGATTAACGACACTCAAATTAGCATGACTCAGGTTGATACCATTGAGTTTGACACCACTCAGGTTCGCTTCGCCAAGTTCGACTCCGCTAAAATCTGTAACCCCTGCTGCGTATTGTTCGAGTAATTCCTCTACAGTCATTGATGCTACCCATACAAAGTTAAGGGAATAGGGAGTGGGGAGTGGGGAGTAGGAAATGGGGCAGGGAGTAGGGAGCAGAGGGGAGAAAATTTTCCCCTTGTCCCCTGCTCCTTGTCTCCCTTGCTTCTTCTCAATCCTTAGCCCCTAAAATGTACATAAAAATAAACTGTCTAAATTTATGAATATTGGTATTTTGGGTTTGGGATTGATAGGCGGTTCTTTGGGTTATGATTTGCGATCGCAAGGTCATCATCTCTTGGGGGTCAGTCGCCGGGAATCTACCTGTCAAACAGCTGTAGCCCTTGGCAGTGTGGATGAGGCATCTGTGGAAATGAGTTTGTTAGCAGCCGCAGACGTAATTTTTATTTGTACGCCTATCGCCCTTATTGTTCCCCAAGTTGAGCAGTTAATTACACATCTTTCTCCCGCTACGATTATTACTGATGTGGGTTCGGTGAAAGCACCTATAGTCGAGGCAATTTCACCGATGTGGGAACGGTTTGTGGGCGGTCATCCAATGGCGGGAACGGCTGATAGTGGCATAGAGGCGGCGCAAAAAAATTTATTTGTTGATAGACCTTACGTACTCACACCAGATGCCCATACACCCCAAGATGCGATCGCTATTTTAGAGGAGATTGTGCGATCGCTGGGCGCAAAAATTTACCACTGTCAACCAGCCCAACATGACCGCGCCGTTAGTTGGATTTCCCATTTACCTGTGATGGTGAGTGCCGCTTTAATTACTGCTTGTATGGGTGAAACTGACCCCGCAGTTTTACAATTAGCGCAAAATTTAGCTAGTTCTGGGTTCCGCGATACCAGCCGAGTCGGTGGTGGAAACCCTGAATTGGGAGTGATGATGGCAAAATATAATCGCCAAGCCTTGTTGAGTTCATTGCAACAATATCGCCACAACATTAATGAAGTTATTAACTTGATTGAACAAGAAGATTGGAACACCTTAGAAGCCAAGTTGCAGTTAACCCAACAAGCAAGACCTTTGTTTACCGAGTAAGTAGGAATTTGAATTTTCGCATTCCAAAATACTGAAGCAAAAAATAGCGATCGCTATCATGGTCTATGAGTAGAAGGACTAAATTAAATCTAACTGGAGATTACCGGGTTTCGACACTTCGACAGGCTCAGTGACCACGCTTCGACAGGCTCAGTGCATCGCTCTAATAGTATTTTTCTTTTTCCCCCTGCACCCTGCACCCCTGCCCATTTCCTACTCCCCACTCCCCACTCCCTACTCCCCACCCCTGACTTCCCACTTTTCCTCGACCCTAATATTAGAGTAAAGTAAACAAGTGTAAAGAAGTATCACTTTTCTCTCCTACTTTTTAAAACAACTTGTTCACTTTTAGTGTTGATATTTGTATAAGAGAATCCATGCAGTCTTGTTTTTGGCGACGAATTTTAGTATCTATTGGCATATTTTTGGTGGCTGGGTCAATTTGGTTAACAAATCCTTCCGCAGCACTGGCTTATGACAATCCTGATTTATTACCGAACTTCCAAACTCCAGTTATTGACTTAGCGAAAACTCTGACTGATATTCAGGAAGACAAGCTAGTTTCAGATATCAAGCAATTTGAAACCGATACTGGCTGGAAACTGCGCGTATTAACTCAGTACGATCGCACCCCTGGTCGAGCAGTGATCAATTATTGGGGTTTAGATGATAAAAGTATCCTGCTAGTTGCAGATTCTCGTGGCGGTAACATTCTCAGCTTTAGTGTGGGCGATGACGTTTATGAGCTTTTACCCCGGACATTTTGGATAGAATTACAAACTCGTTTTGGTAACTTGTACTTTGTGCGAGAACAAGGCGAAGACCAAGCAATTTTACAAGCCCTCGACTCAGTTAAAGGCTGCTTACTCAAAGGCGGTTGTAACGTTGTACCTGGACTACCCAGAGAACAGTGGATTCTTACCTTAGTGACCTCAGTCATTGGTGGGATAATTTGTGGATTTGCCGCCCAACCCCGCAATGATAAACAAATTGTTGCTTGGCAATGGGCATTAATTTTCTCGCCATTATGGGGGATTTTGTTTATCGCCTTCGGTATTGGGCCAGTCGTAACGCGCACTAGTGATTGGCTACCCCTAGTGCGAAATATTTCTGGCTTTTTCATTGGTGCTTTAGTGGCTTACCTATCCCCTGTGTTCAGTCGTCCTTCTTCGAGTGCGGAGTTGTGATTGTTGGTAGTTATCACAAAGGGTGTAAGGGTTTAGAACACCTACACCCTTACACCAGCCTGAAATGATAACCTAGTGTGTAAGTCCTGTTGATTTTGACTCAGCATTCACTCTTAGCTGATAAGCTGAAAGCTGGTATATCGGCGCTGAATAGTGATGGAATGGCACGTAACTGATGCTCAAAGTTTAGCAATCATCGACAGTGAAATTGGCGATCATGTCTTTTCACCCGCAGAGTATGAAATTGTGAGGCGGGTGATATACGCCACTGCTGACTTTGAATATAAATCTTTAATTCGGTTTTCGGAACATGCTTTACAAGCTGGTGCAGCAGCATTAGCAGCACGCACCACAATCGTAGTAGATGTCCCAATGGTACAAGTAGGTATTGCTTCCGACATCCAAAGCACGTTTGCTAACCCAGTCTATTGCAGCATGGAAACTGTCACACGTCCGCAAAAGGAAAAAACACTGGCAGCATGGGGAATTGAAACTCTCGCCAAACGTTATCCAGAGGGCATTTTTGTAGTTGGTCAGGCACAGACAGCACTAACAGCACTAATAGATTTAATTGAAGCGGAAGAAATTCGCCCAGCTTTAATTATTGCGACTCCAGTCGGATTTATTGATGTAGATACTGATAAAAGCCGCCTGCAAGATTCTCTAGTTCCCTATATTACTATTGAAAGTCGTAAAGGAAATGCCGTTGTTGCTGCTGCTGTTGTTGATGGATTGGTAGATTTAGCTTGGCAAGCTTACGGACAGAATGCGAGTCGGGGAAGTTAGGAGAAGGTAGCAGGCAGAAGGAGAAATATTAAATTTCATACTTCACTCTGTTTTCCGCCGCCTTCGCCGTGGTCTATCTTGTTGGTCTTCGCGGATGCGGCGGCTGGCTTCTGAAAAGAAGTCTCGGCGGAGATAGGGATAATCGTTAACCCAGATGTCGCGGCTGGGAATGTAAACATCGCTGAAATCTTCAATGGTGCCTAAATCGGCACGGTTCGACATAACAATCATTTCCGCTATTTGACCACGGGCGATCGCTTTATGATAAGGCCGCAGAGGTGCATCTAACTCAACGCTAAACCCTGTATCGTCACCTACCTCTAGATTTATTCGTTTCTCCCGGTTTTCAACAATTACCAATTCGCCTTTGCTGTTAACAGTTTCTTGTTTACCCATCAATCTATCTGTAATCCACCAATCTAATATGCGTCCCCGGAAAAAGCCACTGTACTTATAACGACGACATTTGGCATTCCGAATACTGGCTTGGAACACTGGGTACCACAGCCAAAACATCGCCCCAATAACCCCCAAGAAAAATAGGAGGGGGCCAAAATCCAGCCCAAACAGGGCTTTCACTAGTAAAACCACAACTACAGAAACTACCGAAACTAATAGTCGCTGTAAAAAATTAGAAAATTTCCCCCAGTAGTACTTGTACTGCTGACCAGTAGCAATGAGGGGGATAATTTGTTCAAATTTCTGGCGAGTCAGTGGAACAAGCATGGGTGCTGGGTGTTGAGTGCTAGTGTTTAACAAGGAGTCAGAATTCAGGAGTCAGAATATTCTGGATTCTGCATTCTGAATTCTTCTTTTAAAGTATCTTTTCTAAACCATACACTAACGACTTTAACTGTGAGACTTTGCGAATTGCCAGTAACACTCCAGGCATATAGCAGGCGCGATCGCTTGTATCATGGCGTAAGGTATAAATTTGACCAGCAGCACCAAAAATTACTTCTTGATGGGCAATTAATCCTGGCAAGCGTACGCTATGAATTCTAATTCCTTCATCGGCTAGGCTGCCTCTGGCTCCCGGTATTTTCTCGGTTTCATGGACAATTGCTGGGTTAAAAGTTTTACCGAGTTCTGCTAGTAACTGAGCAGTTTGAATTGCTGTACCACTGGGTGCATCAGCTTTTTGGTTGTGATGCAATTCGATAATTTCTACATGGTCAAAATATTGTGATGCGGTGACGGCGGCTTGTTGGAGTAACACCATCCCAATGGAGAAATTAGGAATAATCAAGCAGCCAGTACTGGCTTTTTCGGCGAAGTCGGCTAAATTTTGAATTTGTTCGGGACTTAAGCCTGTAGTTCCGACAACCGGACGAATGCCATAGGCGATCGCACTGCGTACATTGTCATAAACTGAATCAGGGTGGGTAAAGTCTACTATGACTCCTGGTGGTAGCTGTCGCTCACCCGCCACGTACCCTAACATCGGTTCTAATTGGTCAGTAATTGGTACTTCTAAAGGTTCACTTAAACCAGCAAGTTCCCCAGCATCTTTACCTTGAAGTTCGGGGTTACGGTCAATTGCACCCATCAGAGTTAAATCAGGTGCTTGGGCGACTGCTTTGACTACCTCACGACCCATTTTGCCAGCAGCACCGTTAATAATCACCGGAATCGGAGTTTGATTTGTCATAAGTCAATGGTCAATGGTCAATTATTCATTGTCCATAGTAAACTACTTACGCTCCAAGATTGTCTGTGGAGATTGGGTGAAGGGGTTTGAGGGCTTCGCCGTGAGCTTCAGCCGAACGGTGAAGGGGTAAAAGGGAAGGGTCTTGAACACCCCTATGCGGAAGTCAAAAATCAGAGAATTTTTGACTTTGAACTTTTTACTTTTGACTTGATTTTGCCCTTACATCCTTGCCAAGTTCCGGTTTTGTTGCAGTAAACTAATACCATCTTTTGAGGAGTGCATTATGGCCAACCAAAAATTGATGCAATTACTTTCTTTTGGTTTTATTAGTTTTTGCTTTTGTTTTGGCTTGGGAATTGGTGTTTTCATTCGTTTTGGACAGTTGCAACCATCTAACGCTGCAACTACATCTGAACCCCCCCAGATATTACCCTTTGTTATCCCTGCCCCTACACCGTCACCAGATGATAGCGTTTTTACCTTAAACCCTTAGAGTGCTGAGTTGAAAGTGCTGAGTGCTGAGTCAAATCCTTGTGTTCACAACTGGTACTTAGTTACTAGTGTTACTTTCTGTTGTTGACTTTTCATCTTTTGGGGATGGGCTGTCAGGAGCAGAATTTTGCTTATTTTCTACAGTTGGGACAACTACAGCCGAAGAATCTGGGCTTTTTGATTCTGTGGTAGGTGGTGGTACTGGTATCACCACAGGATTCGATCGCTTGCCTGATGGATTGGGTGTAGTTTGATTGGTGGTGGCAGGTGGGGTATTATTTGGCGATCGCTTGGTTGCACTTTCCCGATTAACTTCTCGATTAGAACGATAGGCTCTCAGTTTATCTACTAATGATGGTGTCGGTAAGGTATTCGGTGTAACAGATGCTTGTTCGGGATTTTGCTGAGACGAAGTTTCGGAGTTGGTGGCGGCAGTATTTTCTGAGGTTGGGTTGCTGTTGGTTGTGGCTTGTGGTGTAGGTGCTGGGCGGTTTTGTCGGCGGCGTTTGGAAATATACGCTGATTCGGTTGCAGTGGTTGTTTGGGTATTTTTGTTAGTGTTATTTGCTTCCGCCGTTGACTGTGAACCCTCGGTATTAGAATTATTGTCTCTTGATTGTGTGACTGGGTTAGTAAACAGGGGTGTGGCGGATGAATTTGGCTTGTTATGGGAAGACAATAAATTAGTGATGCCAAAACCCGCACTCGCGGCAAATAAAGCCACACCTACACCAACTAAGGCTTTAGACCCTGCTAGTGTTTTGGTAAAGGCTGCCATCGGGTTTTTTGTCCGATATTCCTTGTGTTTCTTGCCAAAAACTCCTCGTCCTGGCTGCATTGATAAATCAACGGTGGCGACTGTATTAGTGGCAACGCTTTGGGTAATATTCTTGCTCTCACTACCCGGTAGTAGTTGTAACCATTCAGCCACGGTTGAGGGACGGAAGCGAGAATCAACCGCCATACCGCGCATCACAGCTTGATTGACGGCGGCACTCAGATGGGGTTGTAATTCTTTGGGAGATGCCATTTTTTCGCGATCGCGCAATAATGCTGGCATGGGAACCTGTGCTGTTAACAAAGCATACAAGGTTGCTGCCAAACCATAAACATCTGTAGCTGGTGTGCGCGGCGCTTGTGTCAAGTATTGTTCAATGGGTGCGTAGCCTTCGGAAACTATGCCGGTGTGAGTTTGTTTGACACCACCATTAAATTCTCGTGAAATCCCAAAATCAATTAATATGACTTCTTGAGTGCCTTGGCGGAGAATAATATTATCTGGTTTGATATCGCGGTGGAGCAAACCATTATTGTGGACTACTTGTAGGGCTGCACCAATTTGGCGGATGTAGTGAATAGCTGTGGCTTCCGGTAAGGGTATCCCTGGTAGGACAAAAGCATTGCCCAAAGTTTCCCCAGGAATGTATTCCATCACCATGTAGGGTAGACCATCTTCAATAAAAAAGTCACTTACCCGCACAATATTGGGATGGATACAAGTAGCTAGTCTTCTAGCTTCATCTTGGAATTGGCGCTCGAACTTGGCAAAATCTGGATGTTGCCGCAAGCGTTCGTTAATAGTTTTCACCACTACATCTTGACCTAAGTAGTGATGTGTAGCTTTAAAGGTAATACCAAAGCCACCATGTCCGATTTCTTGGGTGAGGGTATACTTTCCACCCTGCAAAATTTTGCCTGCTAACATAGATGTTCTGCGTTTTGAGTCCTAAATCCTGAATGAGCAGATATATGCCACCCGAAATTGAACAGCCTCCACCTCATTGCCACCGCTTAATCTTTTTCATGATACAGTAGGCTCACACATTGCATCTTGAAAATTAGGTGAAGGTGAAGAAGAAGGCGGCGGTTCGGCTACGCGGTAATCGAGCGAAGTCGAGATTCACCAACCAGAGGCAGAAGGTGAAAATTTTACTCCCGCGTACATTTACGCTTTGAAAACGTCATTTTTCTGCCAAAGATTAACAAGGTTTATTTCCTACTCCCCACTTCCTACTCCCTTTGTAACCTACATTCTCTCTAATACTTGAATTCCCAACAGCGATAATCCAAGTTTTAAAGTTCTGGCGGTTAAATCGCACAATACTAAACGGGATGTGCGCTGTGGTTCTTCTGCGTCTAATACCCTAACTCCATGATTGCGATCGTAGAACACATTAAACTTTTTACTCAATTCGTATAGATATTCACATAAACGATTTGGTAACAAGTCTTGTTCCACAGTACTAATCACTTCGCCCAATTGCAGTAAATACTTGGCAAGAGCAAATTCAGTTTCATGCTCTAATACAAGTTGTGCTTGATCACCTAATTCTTCAAAGTTAATTCCACCCTTGCGGCTAATACCTTGAATTCGAGCGTAGGCGTAAAGCATATAAGGGGCTGTATTGCCTTTGAGATCCAGCATTTTGTCATAGCTGAAGATGTAATTACTGGTGCGGTTTTGGCTCAAGTCAGCATACTTAACGGCGCTAATACCAATAATTTGGGCAACATGAGCAATAAATTCTGTTGTTTCTGTACGCTCATCTGCTTGTAATCTCTTTTCTAAGTCAGCACGAGCGCGGATAATTGCTTCATCGAGCAAATCTCGTAACCGGACAGTATCTCCAGAACGGGTTTTGAATTTTTTGCCATCTTCCCCTAACACCAAACCAAAGGGAACATGCACTAGTTCCACATCATCAGGAATCCAACCAGCTTTGCGTGCAACTTGGAAAAATTGAGCAAAGTGATTACTTTGTCCCGCATCGGTTACATAAATGATGCGTTTGGCTGCATCTTGTTGAATGCGGTAGCGCAATGCAGCTAAATCTGTGGTGGCGTAGTTATAACCACCATCGGATTTCTGCACAATTAATGGTAACGGTTCACCTTCTCTGTTGGTATAGCCTTCTAAAAAAACAACTTTTGCGCCTTGATCTTCTACAAGTAAGCCAGAGTCGGCTAAATCTTCCACAATTTTGGGTAATAAGGGGTTGTAAAAAGATTCGCCGCGTTCATTGATATGGATATCCAGCAAGTCATAAATAACTTGAAATTCTTTGCGGGATTGTTCACACAGCAGTTTCCACGCATGAATTGTATCTTCTGCGCCTGCTTGTAATCTCACGACTTCTTGGCGTGCTGCTTCTTGGAAGGTTTCATCAGCATCAAAACGCTGTTTTGCTTGGCGATAAAAGCTGACTAAATCGCCGATATCTAAGGCGTTGGCGGTGGTTAAAGCCTGGGGGTAAACTTCGCGCAGGTAAGTGATGAGCATTCCGAATTGTGTACCCCAATCACCCACATGATTTAACCGCAAAACATCATGTCCGCGAAATTCCAAAATCCGGGCGATAGAATCACCAATAATGGTGGAACGCAAATGTCCGACGTGCATTTCTTTGGCAATGTTCGGACTGGAAAAATCAACAATTTCTCGCTGTGGCGTTTTCGCTGGGGGAACACCTAACCGGGAGTCGGCGTGAATTGCTTTGAGTTGTGCTTCTAGGTAAGCGGTTTTAAGTCTGAGGTTAATAAAACCGGGGCCAGCAATTTCTGGTGATTCGCAGATTTGGGCAACATCTAACTTGTCAACTATAGCAGCAGCGATCGCTCTTGGTTGCTGTCCTAATTTTTTACTCAGGGATAAAGCCACATTCGCTTGATAGTCACCAAATTTCGGATTCCCCGCAGGTACTAAAATTGGGTCAACGGTGGCGTATTCATCACCAAAAGCAGCAACCATCGCCTGCTCAAATTTAACTTTTAATTGTTCTTGTGTAGCATTCATATATAAATGTTATCTGTGACAGGCAAAACGCGACTGCTGAAAGTGAGGTATTCTCAAAGGCTTGATTATTTTAACCTTAAAATATAATCACCTAATTTAACTGAGGATTTTCATGGTACAGTACGACCCCCTCAGCTGCCTTCCGTCCTCGGCAGAATTACCCGACTCTGATGATACGCCAGTGGATAACGAACTACAAAACCTGATTCCCAATTTACTAGAAGCTATTTTAGCTTTAGTCTGGAGTCAACGCACCGATTGGTTTTTCGGCGTTGATATGGGGATTTATTATGCACCCGACACTCCGCAATTAGTACCTGATGGGTTTCTCAGCATAGGTGTAGAACGTTTTATTGGTGAAGAGGGACGTTTAAGCTATGTTCTCTGGGAAGAAGATGGTATTGTTCCTATTTTTGCCTTAGAAGTTGTTTCACAAACCTACGGCGGCGAATACGAAAAGAAAAAAATCGACTACGCGAAGTTAGGCATTTTATATTATGCAATTTACGTCCCCAACCGGAGATATCGGCGTAAACGAGAACCTTTAGAAGTTTATCGTTTAGAAAATAGTGAATACATCTTACAACCAGGTTCACGGGTGTGGATGCCAGAAATTAATTTAGCACTTGGCAGAGAACGCGGTACTTATCTGGGAAGGACGCGCGAGTGGTTATATTGGTATGACGAAGTTGGACAGAGATTACCTACACCAGAGGAGTTAGTGCAGCAAGAAAAGGAACGTGCTGAGAGACTAGCACAAAGGTTGCGGGAGTTGGGCATTAATCCAGATGAGATTTAAAGATGGTTCAGGGATGTAGG
Source organism: Aulosira sp. FACHB-615 (assembly GCF_014698045.1). GTDB lineage: Bacteria > Cyanobacteriota > Cyanobacteriia > Cyanobacteriales > Nostocaceae > Nostoc_B. The sequence continues at coordinate 9,322 of NZ_JACJSE010000037.1, read as the reverse complement.
GGTATAAGTGTATAAATGAGCAAAACCCTTACCCCCAGTCTCAACAAGCAGACTTTCTGCGTCAGCCGTGATTCTCACTAGCCTCTAGCTCCTAACCTCTAACCTCTCGCCTCAATTGAGCTTTAAAGCATTAACTGGTACTTCATCCCAAGAATCAACTATCCGTAATCTAGCTATCCAACCATCTGTTTTTTGTTGCTCTGTCAAATTTTTTTCAAACGACTCATGACAATCTTTGGCTTGAGACTCATTACAACAAGCAATGCAGGCATATATCATACCCGATGGATCAATTTGCTCATTTACCCAAATAGTCATGGTGTATCCTCTCGAAAGCTATAAATTAACAAGGCATTTGGTCATTTTAGAATACTAGCAAAGCTAAAAACCCATTCATTGTGGGGCTGATGCCAAAAATTTATCCATCTTAAGTTTTTTAACCGAGTTTTTTCTATTCTGATCGCTAAGTTAGTTTTGTGTAAGTTGAAAAACCAGCCACTAGCTTAATAAATTGCAATATGTTACGCCATACATTTCTTGCGTAGTTTAACTGATGACATTCGCTGATTGGCGAACAAAAATATACTTAATTTCTCAAAAATGAAATTCCCAATTAATTCACAATTTCAAATTTATATCGAGTTAGCTTGATAGGATTTGGTGGTGAGATTTGGAATTTGTCATCAGTCAAAGTTTGTGATTAATCAAGTATTTTACTATCTCTGTAACAGGGATGTAAATAACATCATTAGTCATAAATACTTGTCAAAAAAAGCGCATTTTAAGCATAGGAGAGAAAATGTCTTATCCAGGTTATTTTTTGCAACAAGGCTGTGAGACAGGCGATGTATATATGGTGCAGCAAACTTTACAAGCATTGGGCTATTCTATCTCTGCTGATGGTATATTTGGCCCGATGACAGAAAATGCTGTCCGACACTTTCAAATGTCTAATGGTCTGGTGGCTGATGGTGTTGTCGGCCCTAACACTTGGTATGCGTTAATGAACCAAGGCTGCTAAATAACTAGGATTTTTAACGAATAACTTGAGAGGTGATGTACCTTTATTCTGATTTTGGCAGCACAATAAAAAATAAAAGGTAAAGCATTTACTGTGGCAAATATAGATATTAGTGTCATCGTTGCGGTGGCACTAATATTTGTGATGTTTTGAAGACGGATGCTTGTGATGAAGTAGAAGAAATGCAGAGTATATAAAAACATAAAAATCGCTCATACAAATATAGCTTAGTCAAGGAATATCCAAATAATGGTTCATACAAATGGACAACCTTCAGTATCAGCAAAATCGCAATTAGATATAGCACTTGATGTTTATGAGGAAGCTTTAATTGCATTAGAAGAAGCGCCTTTACAAGCAACATTTGACCAAAAAGTGACTGTATTAGTAGCGCGTGATGGGGTAGAGAAGAAGAGGCAAATTGATCAAAACCCCACTGGTAGTAGTTACGCGAGGTTATTAAGTTTAGATGAGCGCCTGAAAGCACAAGCCAAAGTGCTGAGTGAAGATGATGAATTAGCACAATGGAAAGATAGCTTAAATGCACCGCCGAATATGTGGTGGTGGCATTTAAAATATCCGTTAGCGATGTCACCAATCCAAGTGGCAAAACGCTATCAACAAGCTATCTCTGCATTGTCAGCGTCGCTTCCCCATCCGACTCAAGAACAAATTTTAGAAGTATTACTAGCACGGGACGCAATTGAAACTTCCCGTGATAATCAACCTTTACCAGAGCATATCGCTAAAATTGTCATTGATTTGGATGAAAGTTTGCGATCGCTCGCCGATGTAATTACTAAAGATGGTAAATTAGAGTACTGGAAAATCAGCTTAAGTAAAACTACACCTAATACTTGGTGGTGGGAACTCAGCGATACAGAACCACTACCAGCACAAGCTATCCAACGTTACGCAGCAGCTTTAGAGGAGATGGAATCTCCACCAACAGCGACTTCGGAAGAACTTCTAGAAGTACTACTAGCACGGGACGCAGTGGAAAAAGCTTGGAATAAGCAACAACAACCACCACGTCATTTAACCGAAAAAATCATTGAATTAGACAAGCGGTTAAAAGCGCAATCTTGGTCTTTTGCTAACGATGATATTGTTGATGAATGGAAAAACAACCTGAAACCACCGGAAATGAGTTGGTGGTGGTCTTTTACCCGTTCTGTTCCGTTACCGAATGAAGCGATCGCACGTTACGAAAAAACAGTTGAAATCGTTGCAACTAGTAAACCACCTTCTTCTGATCAACTTTTAGAAACACTCTTGGCGCGTGATGGAGTAGAAGAAGCTTTAGAACAAGCCTATCGCAATAAACCCGTCCCCGAAAAACTAGCCAGACAACTCATTGCTTTAGACAACAAATTAAAACAATATCGTCTTGATTTCAACAAAGATAACCAAATCAAACAATGGAAAGATAGCTTAAAACGCCAAAATCGCTGGTGGTGGGAACTCAAACCTGCGATCGTTGGTTCGGAAGAAGAACCAGGGACACGCCGTGACTGGTTACTCAATACTTTGGCTGTGCTTTGTCTAGGTATTGGTGCAGCGTTTACAGCTTATAGTAGCCAAGTATTTTTCCAGAAGGTTGAAGGACAAGAAACTCAACAAGCCGACTTATCACAAAACATGGCGGCGGTATTGCAAGTCATTGGTTTAGGTGCAGGTGGCGCAGCAGCTTTGACTAGTGGTGGTCGAAAAACCCTCGAAAAACTCTTTACTAACTTACAGTTACCCCCCACCAAACAAGCACCTACAGCCTTAGCGATCGCGGCGGGAATGACGGCTATTACAGGTTCTGTCGCTGCATCATTACCCGCCTGGGGAAAAGTTTATATTGCTCAAGGACAAGGATATTTACATAATACTAATTGGCTGAAAGCTCAAGATAGTTTTCTTCAGGCCAAAAAATTCATTAGTAGTGATGAAGACAAAGCAAAAGTAGAAATTGGTTTAGGAGATTCTGCGGAACATTTAGGAGATTTAGTCAAAGCGAAAGAATATTACAAAAAAGCGGCGGCTCTGGACAATATTGAAGGTATGACTCGCTATGCGCGGCTCAGTATGGTAGATTTCTTTCTCAAAAATCCACCTGATTCTAGAATTCAACCTTCAATCACTGATGAAAACTTCAGACAAGCTCATCTTTTTAACCAGCGTGCTTTGCTGAAAATCTTCAAATTGTTAGCTAAAAATGAGCAAACTCCCGAAAAACTCAACAAAGAGTTATTGAATTTGACGCAATTAGCTCGCACAAATGATGCACTGATCGCCGCAGTTAGAGATTTACACGTATCTCCCAAAGAGAATGCAGCTTCGGATGAAGAATATCGTCAGCGTTATTGGACTGAAGCTGTAGCGGGTCTTTACAAGTCTAATTTGGATGAGTTGAACTATCTGAAAATTTCTGACAAGGACGCTCTGAAAATTCGAGCTTTGTGTTTTGCACACATCACAACCGAGCAGATGAGATATACAGAAAACATTCAGAATGTTCCCGAAGCACTTACAAGTCTTGTACCGGAGATGATGACTAAATCTCCCGATGCTCCTAATTGTTACGATGATAAAGCTCTGAGCGTCTATGATTTTTCGTTGATTGAAGCTTTGGCAAAAATATATAAAATGCCGAAATTCAAAGTTGCTGTGACAAATAATAATCCGCCACCGCAAACAAATCCTGCGCCAACCCCAGAAGCCGTGCCGAACCCGGAAGCAGAAGCTTATAATCAAAATCCGCCAACGCCTGAGACTCAGCCGCAATATTAAGTTTAGGGGTATCACAGGGTGTAAGGGTGTAAGGGTGTTCAAAACCTTTGCACCCTTTAAACTTTATGGGACGAAGTGGAGTGAGTAATGAGTAGTGAGTAGTGATACCCATTTGAAATAAGAATGCGACAGATAGAAATCAGGAAAGTAGTCTTACTTGAGCTAGATTTCTTAATTGCGTTAGCGAGCCTGCGAATTGCGAATTGGTATGAGTAGTGAGTATAGGACTTACGTAATAAATCTCTCAAAATCTCATAACTTTTTTCCTACTCTGCGGGTAGCCGAAGAACGCGTCTACGTTTTTTCATAATTTTGTGTAAGTCCTGATAAGTAATGAGTATTTCTACTAACTCATTATTCATTACTCCTAACTCATTACTCATTTATACCTATGAGTTTGTATCTTTAATTGTGATGGCGATCGCCTCACCATAGACCATAGCCTAAATTAAATTTTTTTATATCAAATTATGATAAGCTCTTGCCAAAAAATTATGTAATTTTGCGTATAATCAAAAAGTGTCTGCTCAACCTATAAAAGTCTGTCAATTTGAGACATTGAATTTAAGATTGTAGATAGACTGTACTCATAACTCAACTGGCAAAAAATAATCTGAACGCAATTCTCAAGTCCCTCCATCCTATCCCTTGTGGGATGGCTCGTCTGCAAAATCACCAGAGACGATAAATCCCCATTGATTTTTCTGGAGAAAAGATGTATCTAGCACATTCATTCATCAGTGATAGCAAGCAGCAGCACTCTCAGCAGCCTTTAATTTTGGCAGTGGAAGATAATGATGATAATCTGTTGCTGATTAGTTATGCTCTTGAGTCACTTGGCTGTCAATTTATCTGTCAATCAGACAGTTCCTCAACATTGTTGGTGGCTAAAGAGTATCAGCCAGACTTGATCATGTTAGATATTTTGTTACCTAGTTTCAGTGGCATTGAAGTTGTACATTATCTCAAGGAAAATCCCCTAACTCATAAAATTCCCGTACTCGCAGTAACGGCTTTAGCCACCAGAGAAGACAAAGAACGCATTCTCAAGGCGGGATTTGATGACTACATTAGCAAGCCATTTTTGATTGAAGATTTAGAAAGTGTGGTTCGCCGTCTTTTGAAGGGAAAATTAGAGCCTTGTTCCAATGATGAGCGGCTAGAGGCTAGGGAGTAGGAAAACAAGGCTGAAGTCTGAATCATAACTCAGCACTCAGAACTTTGCTTAGATTTTTGGTAGTCGCACTGTAAACACACTGCCTTTACCCAGTTCGGAAGCAACGGTAATATCACCACCGTGAGCTTCAGCAATTCTGTAGGAAAGATGCAACCCTAAACCGCTACCAGAGCGTTTATTTCTCCCTTGACGAAATCGCTCGAATATACCTGCTTGGTCTTCGGGGGCGATACCATAACCTGTATCTTCCACGGCGATGATTACCCAGGTTTTGCCTTGGGGGTTGTCTGCTTGTTCGGAAATCCGAATTGTAATTTTGCCTGTATCGGTAAATTTGATGGCGTTACCCAAGAGGTTGTTGAACACACGGCGCAGTTCTAAAGGATCACCCATCACCACTCCGAGATTTGTGGGATTGTTGGCTAAACCACTGCTGTCTACTGTGACATTTAAATTTTTCTCACTCGCCAGGGGTGCTAATTCGCTGACTACTTCTTGTATGATTTCGGGTAAGTTGCAAACATCATCGTTGAAGGTCTTTTTCCCTGCATCCATACGAGACACTTCTAGCAAGGTATTGACCATTTGCATTAAGTTTTTGTTGCTGCGAATCATCACGGAGATGGCTTGTTTCATTTCCGGCGAAATTTTGCAGAATGTTTCTTCAAGAAACAACCCCAGCATTCGATCTGCGGCTACCAAGGGAGTACGCAAGTCATGGGTAAGACGCGATACAAAGTCTTCCCGTTGACGAGCCATCTTATCTTGTTCGTCTAAACTGCGCTTGAGTCGCAAAAGCGATCGCACTCTTGCTAGTAGTTCATCTGTATCAAAAGGTTTGCGAATAAAATCATCTGCACCTGCATCTAGTCCCTCTACTACACTAGATTCATGAAAGGCTGTAATCAGCAGAATGGGAATATAAACTTTAATTGCTGGGTTCTTGCGAATGCGATCTGTCACTTCATAACCATCCATCCCTGGCATCATCACATCCAGCAAAATCAAGTCTGGCGGAGATTTTTCGACATATTCTAAAGCAGATTTACCGTCAGTTGCTAAATCGATGTGATAGCCTTCACTTTCTAAAATTGTCTGCACTAAGATCAGGTTATCTTTAGTGTCATCAACGGCAAGAATGCGATCAACTTTTTGAGACTTTTCCACAACAGACATGACTAATTTACTTTTGTGCTAGGGATTTATAGTTTGAGGTTGGGATACCTCATCGATGAACGACGAGATGGGGGAGAAGACTTATGGGGATTATGCGCCGAGAAAAAAATATGTTCACCATCAACATTTAAAGCCGGGATTTTTCCGGCTATCTCTTTGGCTAATATTTGTCGGGGTAACTCGACTTTAAACATCGAACCGATTCCCAATTGACTCTCGATCAAGATTTGGCCATTCATCATTCGCACCAAGGAATCGACAATTGCCAAACCCAAGCCTGTACCTGGATATTTCCGTGTGAGGCTTTGATCAACTTGGCGAAAGGCTTCAAAAATATGCTGAAAATCTTTGGGAGCGATACCAATACCTGTATCACGAACTGCGATCGCTATCCGATTTTCTGGCAGTTCTTCAATTTCTAACCAGATAGAACCTGTTTCGGTAAACTTAATTGCATTCGACAGCAAATTTACTAAAATTTGCCGCACACGTACCGAGTCATTAAATACCCAAGGATTTTCTAAATCTATCTCGACTTGCAAATCTAATTTTTTCGCTTCTGCTAGAGATTGCATTTCTTTGACAGTGCTATTGATCACTGTCGTTACATCAAATAATTCGGCTTTTAGTTCCAGTCTACCTGCTTCTAATTTAGAAAAATCTAGAACTTCATTTAATAACATTAATAAATGCTTGCCATTATTCAGAATGCGCTCGACCATATCGGTTTGTTGAGGCGATAATTGCCCGAATTTTGGTCGCAATAAAATTTGCGAAAACCCAATAATTGCATTCATTGGTGTCCGTAATTCATGAGACATTGTAGCTAAAAACTGGGTTTTTAACCGTGATGCTTCGATTAATTTTAAATTTTGGATTTGAATTTGTTGTCTTTGTCTTTCGAGTTCTTGATTTTTGCGGATGAGTTGTTCGTTACTTTCTTTTAACTGTTGTAGTGCTAAATTTGCTTGCATTTCAGCACGATATACTCGCATAGCATTGCGTAAAATTTGTGCCAATATTTCTGAAGATACCCGTGATTTTGCCAGATAATCTGTCGCACCAGCTTTCATCAACTCGACTGCAATTTGTTCATCACCTTGTGCTGTCAAAACCACTAAAGGAACTTTGATTTCTGATGCTTGTACCCGACGAATCAGTGTTAAACCATCTTGATCTGGCAAGCGATAATCTAGGAAAACACAATCAAAGGTGATACTCGCCAACGCTAACAGTGCTTCATGGCCATTACCAGCCTCTGACAGTTCCATTTTGACACCTGCTTGCATCAAGGCACGGCGTACTGCCATCCGGTCTACTTCATCATCGTCTACAACCAAAATTCTCAGCGTTTCTTCCATTTGTTTTTATTTTCGCTGTCCAATGCGGTTTAATGTCTATCATTTTTATTTTCTGTCTATCCAAATAAAAAGTTTGAGATTTGAGTTACAGGTTTGGATATACGAATTAAAGAAACATCTTTAGTGGACATTATTATATTGATTAACAAAATAATATCTCAATTCGGTAATTATCTTGACTCTGATTATTAGTCTTTGTTTAAAGAAAATCTAGATTATACATATTCCCTATCAGGTTTTAGTTGTTTAAGGTATTTCGCACAGTACCCAGTATTTATTCAAGGTAGCCATTGTCTCAACAAACTTATTGAATGTGAGTGGTTTGAGGATATAGCCAGCAACGTTTAAGTTGTAGGCTTGTACCCTATCTTGATCCTGATTTGAGGTAGTCATCACTACTACAGGCGTGGTACATAATTTTGGATCAGAACGTAATTCTTGCAGAAATTCGATGCCACTCATTTTTGGCATATTTAAATCTAATAAAATCAAGCGACGCTCTGTTGGTACACTTGGGTTTTGACCATACTCGTTCCGCAACATTTCGAGAGCTTCTAAGCCATTACTTGCTAGATACAGTGGATTAGTAATATTAACTTTTTTAAAGGCACGCTTGACATTCATGACATCAACTTCATCATCCTCCACTAGTAATATATTAATCACTCTTTCCAGCATGTTTTTCGGCAACAACTCAACTTTTGTAATTATGAGTTAAATCACTTATGAAAATAAACTTGATTATTAATAATTAATTAATTACACTATCTTTATGATTAGTAATTAATAACTTAATAATCTATAAGCAAAAAAGCATGATTTAAGCTCACTATCATTGTAAATGAGCCTGTTAATGCCTGTCCTCAGCCATTAGTGAGAGTTGTAAACAAATATTTTGCTTCATCAGCTTGAGCCGTTCGACTGTCTTACCTCCATCTTGGCCAATGGCCTGCTAATTCATACTATTGTTGATTCAAAGGCTGTTTAAAAGTAAATATTCAGTAGGGTGGGTTACAGCTATATCAGGATTTGGGAAATTAAGAGAGTGAGATGTTGATAAATCATGGAGGATGGCTCTAGCAATTCTAGGCGAAACTGAACTCTAAAAATGATCTCAAGACTTGGTATACAAGGTCTCGACAACAACTATAGGAATAGGGTTTGACTCCTGAATCTAGTTGTTTAGGCAGGGAGTAGGGAGTAGGAAAGAAGGCTGAACTGGGTGTACTGATTTTTTTCCCAAATCAAATATGAGTCATATATCAATTATTTCGCTAAATATTACGAAAGGTTGTTAAAGACGATAAATTGAGATAAATATTTCATATTTGGTTGTAGAATATCCATACATCTCTGGCTAGATATTTGTATCTATCCATTTGAAAAACTGGGAAAATCATACTTCTATCGGTGGATGCAAGAGCATTGCCATATCATCTATCTTTGGTTTGGAAAAACTTAGATTAAGTGATTGACAAAAGCGCAGTTGAACAGACGCGAATATATAGAAGAGTGAGTTTAGTGATGAACGAAATCAGCATTATTTTAATTGAGGATCACGATTTAACTAGAATGGGGCTGAAGGCTGCATTGCAGTCGCAAAGCGGGTTGAAAGTAATTGGAGAAGCTGCTAACGCAACCCAAGGAATGAAACTGTTAGAAACGGCAAAGCCAGATGTCGCAGTGGTAGATAACGCGATGTGCGACTTAATATTCCGTAACAAGTGCGTCGAATTGAAGAGGATCACAATTGTGGCGATTAAGCCAAAAACAGACGGTATGAGCTAAAATCTTGCGATTGAGGCG
>NZ_JACJSE010000036.1 GCF_014698045.1 Aulosira sp. FACHB-615 | reverse complement strand
GTAATCGCCGCAGCATTAATTGTATCTGTACCAGTATTATCACTCAGTGTAGTCGTGCCATAAAAACCATACTCATTGGTGTAAAAATAAGTGTCGTTAGCAGTATCTGTATCTCCGTATAAACGTAAATTCCAACTATTAAGGATGCCAATATCTGTAGGGCCTAAATCCCGGATTCTCAATGTCCATTCACCAGCACTGCTTTCTCCCCAATGTTGGCTACTAGAAAGCCGAAATACGATATTATCTCCATCGTCCTCCTGATTACCAGGTCGGTTAACCAAAGTACTAACAATACCGCTTGGAGAAATCAGATCAACAACCAAATCACCCCGATAAGGATGAGTCAGATTCAAGTCTACTTCCACCCAATCAATCTCTAAACCAGCCGCGACTGTTAAGGTGCTACTAATGCCTATGTCATCATTATCTGGAATCGTCAAACCTAAATTACCAGAACTGTAAGAAAGAGACTGCTCATTACTAAATACACTCTGCTTTTGCCAAGTTTCTGCCAAACGTACAGCAGCATGAGCATCCACTAAACCGAATCCATAGTCGTGGCTGACGTGTAAACCTCCTCCATTCAAATTGTTAGCGCCATTAATTTGCCAAACGTAATCCCCACCTTGGTTATAGAAATCGTTTTGACGAGCAGAATAGGCCAGAATTTCTTGGATATCCCGATAACCTAAATTGCGATTGGCTTCTAGGATGAGCGCAACTACCCCAGAAACTTGAGGTGCAGCAGCAGAAGTACCGTTAAAGCTGCCAGTGTAGTCTGTAGAACTATAACCAGCAGAGCCTTGACGATCTGTGGTCACGATACTGCCAAAACTATCACTACCAAAGGCAGAAACAAGAATAGAAGCACCAGGAGTACTGTAAGAAGATACAAAGCCATTATCGTCAAGTGCAGCTACAGTAATTACCTGACGGGAGTTTTGAAAGTTGTGATAGTTAGTATTATCTCCTTCTTGACGGCTATTTCCGGCGGCAAATACGATCGCTGTTCCTAATCCATTACGTCCATTAGTAACAGCATTTTGGATAGCCTGTCCCGCTTGTGGAAAGCGATAAAAATCATCAAGAAAAAAATTAGTTCCGAAGCCCCAACTATTATTGACAACATCAAAACTCGCAGCACGCCACAGAGCATCAGTCGCAGTAACTATCGAACCAGGAATTGCTCTAATACCAGTAATGCGTGCATTGTAAGCAACTCCCACACTACCAATACCGTTTCTTTCAGCAGCAATGATACCTGCTACTGATGTCCCGTGGGAATCTCCACCTTGCGAATAAGGCAGATTCAGTCCAAAAGGATCAGAATCTTGGTCAATCGAGTCATAATCTCTGCTTGTGTCGTAATTATCATTGAGATCGGGGTGAAGATAATCAAATCCATCATCGATTATACCAACAGTAACACCGCGTCCTGTGTAGTCATCCCAAACATCAACCACATTGAGATCAATACCAGGAGTACCACCAGATTGACCTTGGTTATATAAATACCATTGATTTGGAAATAAGGGATCGGAAGGAATAGTAGTCATAGATTTGTTGTGTTAATAGTAAAAATGCTTGAATTGGGCTAAAGCCTATTGAGTTTTATCTGATGTGCGTTACTAAATGTTGTTTAATTGGCAAGTTTCGTGGCTTGTGGAGTTTCTGCTTGAAGACCAGTAATTTTTTCTAACTGCGATCGCTTTTTGTGGATAGGTTAGCGTCCAACCGTGATTTTTCATTAGATGGCGAGTAAACCCAAATTCATGGCTTGGATCATGTAATTTAAAATCTTGTAAACCTTGATAAAGGGCGGCTTCAAAAGCATTAAACATGAGTAGTCACCTTGATTAAAAGTATGCACATCATCGTCCATATCTAGAGATGAGTAAATATTGAGAAAGTGTAGTGAGGTGTAATGTAGCGGTAGTCAGAGATGTTAGAGCAATTTAAAAATTTGAATGCCAGGAATAGTAAGACTTTTCTTCCTGCTTATTGTCTTCTGGTACATGTCTATTGTTTTCTGGTATATGTCTAGTAAGTCTGGGCGGAGGTGAAAATCTAGTTTCAAAGCTTTATATAGCAAGGGTTATAGAATAGCCGCCATAAAGATACAACTAAATTTAGAACCAAGTTAAATGGAAAAGTAAGACTTTTGCCCTAAGCTTATTGATAATAGAATCAATCAAGCCAGAAAATGAAGTTTATCTTTTTATAGAATACTGGCTTAAAACTATTGCTGCATCTTATTTACAGAGGTTTTCGTTACCCCATCAGCTAGGAAGTAGAATGGATTAATGACATATCTCTGACTGAGTAATTGCAAATTATTTTGTTTTTCTGTGCTTTTTAATTGGCAAATATTTTATGAATTGGAATTCTTTTTTAGAAGCACTATGCAATTCTAGAGAATCTGAACTTACACCTCTGGAAATAGAAGTGTTAATGTGTTTAGGGGAAAGCCACTGTCCTACAAAAAAAGATTTATTAGACACTTACATTAAATCCTATTCGCTAATTGAAGAAGAAGCTTTTACCCAAAGGCTCAAAAATATCTATAGAAAATTTCAAATTTATGGAAAAGGATATAAGCTTCCACAACTTCATAAGTATCTGACGGAAAAATATATTCAATATCAAAACAAAGATATCTTTTTTTCTCAGATAGGTTTGAATTATATATATCCAAATTTTCCTAGGGATACCTTTGGCAAGGAACTTGAGAAATTGATTTATTCAGATAATCCAGAGCAGAAATATGTAGATATTCTTCAGACTTTTGCTCCTAATTTAAATGATTATTTTGAGCATTTAACTGAGTGCGTTAAAAATCATGTCCGAATCAGAATCTTACTTGCTTGGCCTTATTCCAATGCTGCCAAGCTGAGAGAAGATGTTCTGAGAAAATATGCTAATACTAGTATTAATGATGAACTCAATATTTGTGATTATGTAATTGCTAATTTGGAGATGCTAGAAAAAATCATCAGAATTTCCGATAATTCTCAACTGCTCAACATTAAGCTTTATGATACACTTCCTTCTCTGGCAATTTATCGGGCTGGTGATTATATGTTAGCTGCACCTTTCCTACATGGTTCCCTTGCTGTTAATACATTTCAGTTAGAAATGAAACTGAATACTTCTAATCAATTTATAACGCATACTTTACAAAACGATTTTGAATTGATGTGGCAAGTTGCTCGCCGATTTTATCCAGATCCCAATATAAATTGGAGAAATGACCTCAAAATTCTATTTACAACCTAGAAATTATGATGGAAAAAATCAATAGTTTTGAGATTTCATTGATTGAGGAATTTAAATCACATCCACTATTTATTCAAATTGATACAATCTCTTGGCAGAATTTCCTAGAAATCCTCATCCAGCGCCGCTTTTTATCACTTTCTATTGTCAATATCTACGAATTTGTGATTGATGCTCTTACCGATGAGCAGATTAAAAAAATTGTTAGAGGCATTCTAAATGAAGAATTTCCTCGTAATACAAAAGGCATTCCACTTCCTTCCCATCGAGAGTTACTTTTCCAAGATTTGCTGAATCTAGGCGCTACCTCTGAAATGATTTTAACCATGCCTGAAACGCCTCATACTAAAATGGTCAGAGATGAAAGCTATAAACTAATGGTTGGTTGTCTAGAGAAAAAGCATTTTCAACTGGGGCTTGTAGCGTTTCTGCGTTTTTGGGCAGAGGTACTGGTTTCAGTTGAGTATTCCTGTTTGTGGGAAAGAATTTCTGAACGTTTATCAAATGGACAATCAAACCACAAAATTAGATCAGAATTTTATTATTTCCACATGATCCATGACAGCAGAAACTCTGATATTGGTAAAGAAAGCTTTCTAGGTGGACTCACTCACTCTCAAGAGTTGGCAATTCACTTACAAAAACTAATTACCTCTGAAGATGCCTTACTTTACTGCATCAATATTGAAAATAACGCATACCAACTAAAATATCAGTTTTACGATCAATTCGTTGGCGATCGCCCTAATTTGTGAACATAAAAAGGAGTCAAAAGACAGAATGCAGAATTGGTGAATACTCCACCCATATAGGACTTACGCATAAAAACAAAAAATTAAGGGTTTTGGTGAGGGTGTAGGGGTACAGGGGTATAGGGTGTACTTATTCAAAATCCTTACACTCAATCTCCACAGATAATCTTTGTGCGTAAGTCCTGCTATAAAGAGATGGAGTTTAAATCTGGTATCAACCTTAATTAAATATCCAACACCAATTTAGAACTACCGGGTTGAGAAATACAAATCAACACCGAACCTTCATCAATAGTTGCACCTGGTTCTTCTTGATAACTCACTTCCCCTTCGCGGAGTTTACACATACAAGTACCACAAACTCCTATCCGACAACTAAAAGGCGCATCAATATCATTAGCTTCGGCAAATTCTAAAATAGTGCCATCGCTCGGTTGCCATGTTAAAGTTTTACCAGATTTAGCAAAGACAATTTCTGCAAATTCCTCACCTTGAGTTGCAGTCTGAGTTGATTTTGGCGACTCAGTTTTTATCGGGTTCCCGAAGGATTCAAAGAAAACTTTATTATTAGGTACTCCAGCCGCTTTGAGTCCTTCAGTAACAGACTGAATAAATGGAGTTGAACCACATAAAAAATATTCCGCTTCTTGTTGACATAATTCCTGCACTAAAGCTGCATCAACATATCCTACACTTTGATATTTACCTGCATCTTCTGTTCTAGGACGACTGTAGCGAATATGTACATTTAAATTAGAATTTTGTTGGGCAATTTCCATAATTTCATCATGAAAAGCATGGAATTGTCCGTCTCTTGCACCATGTATAAACCAAACCTGACGCTGAGGATTCAGTCGAGTACAAGCTTTCGCCATACTGATCATCGGTGTAATTCCCACACCATTACTAATCAAGACTGCGGGGGTAGATTTATGCACATCCAGCACAAATTTACCGTTTGGTGGTTTGGCGGGAATAACTGCACCTTCTTGAATGCGATCGTGCATAAAATTAGATGCTACACCAGGCATGACATCTAATCCATTGGGTGCAAGTTCGCGTTTAATAGAAAGACGATAATATTCACTCGTTTCAGAATAATCTGACAGTGAATAAGTCCGAATTACAGGCTTATTATGTCCAGGAATATCAAGTTTAATCGTCAGAAATTGCCCTGGTTGAAAGTTGGGAATTTCACCTTTATCCTCTGGTTGTAAATAAAAAGATGTGATTTCTTCGCTTTCTTTTACCTTGCGAACCACAACAAAATTTCGCCAGTCTTGCCAAACATTGCTGTCTGCTGTGGAAATGTCGGGAGTGGATTTATCTTCACTATCTTTACCTGTGTAAACCAAGCCAAATACAGCCCCAGCCGCCGCGCCAAATAGTGAAGAATACACACCAAATTGATGGGCAGATTTATCTTTAGGATTGGCAAACCCAATAATAATAGCAGTAGACAAAGTAACTACTGAACCAACGGTAGCTGCTGCGGCAACGCTTCTGACTAATGGATGGTTAATTCTTCCCAGACTTTCCAGCATTGTTATTTCCTACCTCAGACTTTTAGTTATGTTGGTATGTACTTGCAAAGATTCTGGTTTCAGTCATTTTTAAAAAAGATTATCAGCATCCTAGCGTTCGTTTTTATTACCTTTGGTTCTCTTTAGATTTACTTTAGAAATACCGCGTGAATTAATTAAGAATTACAAACAATTTCTGATGGTGACTAACATTTAAAACTCCCGCTTAGAGAAGACGAAACTAGCGATCGCCAGCAGCATAATACAATAAAGTACGCCATAAGCAGCATTGGTAATTAATATAGTTGCATTCGGTAAAGCCTGCATTCCATACACCGCATCGTTTTTTAAATCTAAGCGCGATAAATCTGGCAAAATCAGATACAACCCTTGGGTGATGCGTTCCATTGTGGGGTTTTGACTCAAACGCCCGAATTTAACTACATCTTGGCTAATATTCCCCATTAAATACACAGCAAAGGTTAACGTTATCGCCAGTAAAGCATTAGTGAAAACACCCAGTGTAATCGCCACAGCGTTGATTAAAGATATCTGTAAAAACAGAAAAACTGCGGCAATCACAATACTAAGTGTAGGATGAGGGATATTCTCTATTTGCAAAAATCCCAGATAAATGGCCGTCATCGTGCTGATTAACACAGCCAAAACTGCTGACAAACCCAAAAATTTGCCAGCAATAATTTCACTGCGGCTGACTGGTTTTGCAATTAACACTAAAATAGTGCGTTTATCAATTTCCTTTTTCACCAGTCCTGTACCGATAAAAACGGCGACAATTAAGCTAATGACATTAATCGCCACTATCCCAAAGTCTAAGATCATCTTGTTTTCAGTAGTCGCCGCAAATTCCGGTAGTACTCGCCACGCGATCGCCAGCACTAACGTATAAAATCCAATCACATATAAAATGCGATCGCGTACTACTTCCTGAAATACATTTTTCGCAATTACAAAAGTTCTCATCTGTTCTTAAAAGTGCTGAGTGCTGAGTGCTGAGTGTTGAGTGCTGAGTGCTGAGTGCTGAGTGTTGAGTTAAAGATTCTAATTTTCCCCCTTGTCCCCCTTACCTCTCCTACTCCCTACTCCCCATTCCCCACTCCCACAAAACTACTGTTGTGGTGGTGGAGAACCTGCAACAAACTTACTGACGCGATCGCATTCTATTTCTCCGACTGCAATTTTGTCTTCTGGGTTTGTGCTTGTAATAGCTTTTTTACCTGAAGTTGCTACCGGATCAATCCGACAAGATTTTTTCAGATAATATCCTTTTTGACTAGAACTAGGGCCACGCCAAATACTCAGCAAATCTAAAACATATCCCCCTGATTTTGTATTTGTCACACGCGGTTCAACTCGCCACAAAGCTTTTTCTTCATACTTTCCTAGCTGTTTATCAATAACTCGATTACCTAAATTGCCTACTTGTAATTTGGCATCTAGTAGCCATTTTTCTACCTGTGACCAAGGTCTTTCATCAATTTGCTGTTCTACTAGTGGTTGTAGTTTATCTAAAATAATCACGCCATTTTTTGGCACTTTTTCGCTAATGTCTGTTCTTCTGACAAAGGTACTGCGCTGAAAATTATCGGCCAGCAAACTAGGATATTCTTGTAACCATTTATCCATGACAAAGTAAAATTGTATCCAGCAACTTAAAATCATACAACTGGCTACTAAAATCAGAATTTTCTGCCTGACTTCTGGCTTAGGAATTTGCGCTTTAGAATCTGTATCTGTGCCTTCAAAAAATTCGGGAATTGCTGTAATTAAAGAAGATATCGTCGGCCAAAGCACAATGGTTCTAGGCGTAATTACATCCTGCTGATTACCAAACGCAAAAACACTGACTAAAAATCCTGTAATCAATGCACCCACAGGCATAAAAGTGCCAGGAACTCTGATGGGATCATCAGTGGTATACCAAGCTGTGCCAGCAATTAAAAATAACCAGCCACAAAATGCAATGATATCTCTGATATAACCATTGGCAAAATAAGATAAAAATCCTGAAAATACACTCAAATAAATAAATGTCTGCCAAGCATAGGCTTGAGTAGGAACTAAGATTTTTTTGACCCTGGCATAGACATCTTCAAAAATTTTAAATATGCCAAACAAATCTTTAAACAAAACATTCATTTTTTCACCTCTAACGTTATAGATATGTCCAAATAACTAACAGTATTTAGCGATTGCGAATCAATAAAATGATCGTAATCACTGTATAACTAAGAGAATTGGCGATTAATGTAGCAGTCACCAAATTAGTAGTTTGCAATTTGATTCCCGGAATCTCACGGCGTAACTGTCGGCGCTGGGATGTTTCGGCAATTTCTGGTTTTTTCCAACCATCGTCTCTTAAGGTAAATACCAAAAGCTGTAACAGGACAAATTTCATTAAAAAAGTAGCAAAGAAAATAATCGAAGTCGTAAAAATTAACGTGGCTTGGGTAGTGGGAGAGCGAAAATTATTAAAAAATACATAGTTAATTAATTCCGATTTAAAGTCTGGGGGCAGCATCGGTTCTAAGATAAAAAATATTACCCAACCAATAGTTCCCGAAAAAAGATTAGTGGCGATCGCATAAAAAATACTCGTTTTTTTGTCAAACTTTAACCGCCAATGGAAAATATAAGCTTCAATCGGAATCGCCACCAGGAAAAATAATAAATTAAACAACATCACGCCAATCGGCAACAGTCGCGGCGGGTTAGGTAGGGTAAAAATGTCGTTGAGCATAGTCAGGTAGGTTTGTAGTGAAAGGGTAAGGACAAAATGGGGATAATCAGGCTGATATAGTCAATCACTAAGTCCCGTTGGGGCGGGAGTAGAGAGTGAGAAAGGAATCAACAACCCGTCGGTGGGAAGCACCACCTTTGAGGGTGATAGCATGAGTGGGGTTTTCAAGCCTTCATCAATGCTGTATCCCAACTCCCGACTCCCGATTCCCTACTCCCCTGGATTTACCATCTTGGTGTGCCAGTATACCCCTATTTACCCTGTTAATATATCCTGCTAACTCTTGTATGGAAGTACCCAACCAAGATTTTTATATCTGGAAGTGCAAGAGGTTAGGTAAGATTAGAGACTGCCACGTTACAGGTTTTTGAGAGATGACAAGGAACGGCATTGGAATTCGCACAGCACAAGCACGTTCTGAGCGACTCACAGGTCAAATTCACGTTTATGATGGTTTGGGTAAAGGCAAATCCCAAGCGGCTTTAGGGGTCGTACTGCGCTCAATTGGTTTAGGGATAAATACTCAAAATAATTACAATCGCGTTTTACTGCTGCGCTTTTTAAAAGGGCCAGAACGTGATTATGATGAGGATGGAGCGATCGCAGCCCTACAGCGTGGATTTCCTCATTTAATTGATCAGGTACGGACGGGAAGAGCCGAATTTTTTAGTGCTGAAGAAATTATCCCCTACGACCGACAAGAAGCAGCACGGGGTTGGGATGTCGCCAAAGGTGCGATCGCCTCTGGGTTATATTCAGTAGTAGTATTAGATGAACTTAACCCCGTTCTCGATTTGGGTTTGCTACCTGTAGATGAAGTGGTACGCACGTTAAAATCCAAACCCCAAGAATTAGAAATCATTGCTACCGGACGCGGCGCACCCGAAAAATTGCTAGAAATTGCCGATTTACACTCGGAAATGAAGCCGCAACATCACCCCATCGCCCAACAGCTATTAATTGAAGGGATTGAAATTTATACTGGTGCAGGGAAAGGTAAATCAACCAGCGCCTTGGGGAAAGCTTTACAAGCTATTGGTAGGGGAATTAACCATCCCGGTTCTACTCGCGTGTTAATTATGCAATGGCTCAAAGGTGGTAGCGGTTATACCGAAGATGCAGCGATCGCTGCCTTGCAACAATCATACCCAGAAGTGGTAGATCATCAACGTTGTGGCAGAGATGCGATCGTGTGGCGCAATTCCCGGCAAGAATTAGATTATGTCGAAGCAGAACGCGGTTGGGAAATTGCCAAAACTGCGATCGCATCTGGGTTGTATAAAACGATCATCTTAGATGAACTCAACCCCACAGTTGATTTAGAACTCCTCCCAGTTGAACCAATTGTCCAAGCCTTACTCCGCAAACCCCGTGACACAGAAGTTATTATTACTGGCCGTTGCCAACAACAACCCGCTTATTTTGATTTAGCCAGTATCCACTCTGAGGTATATTGTCACAAGCACTATGCTAATCACGGCGTAGAACTCAAGCGGGGAGTTGATTTTTAAATGGATGATACTAACGTGCTGGATTTAGCAACTGGCGGATTGGCGATCGCTATTTTGCTTGGTGGTATGTTAATGATGTTCTCAACTATCTTGACCACCAAGAAATGATTACCTTACACCAATACCGCCGCTCTAGGGTCTACCCAGCTTATATGATGTTAGTACAGCTACTCCAAAGCAGGTAAATTATTCGGGTCAATGCCTTGAGATGCCAGATAAGCGATTAATCTTTCTTTTTGCTGACGTTCTTGTTCAGCGCGTTGGCGTTCTTGTTCAGCACGTTGGCGTTCCTGTTCAATTTGTTCCACAGCCCAAGGTAACAAATTACCATTGGCATCCCACCAGCGCAACCAATAACCAGTCCGGGCTTCTTTAGTACCTTGCCAAGTTCCTAAGAATAAATTCATCGACTCTACCCAATGACGACCATTTTCATCGGGTAGCTGCAACTCATAGCGTTGATTTTTCAGTTGGTAAAATTCTAATAAACCCCCATCTGGTTCAAAAATCACATAGATGGGAACTTGTAAAATCTGTTCATAGAAAAACCATCTTCCTGGCGGATAGGTGCGTTTAACAGAATATTCACCGCCTTCGGTGTCAGAGAGAATTTCCATCACGATCGCAGGTACTTCACCTTCTAAATTAGGAGTATAACTTTTGCGATCGCTTAAAATTTGATTTACTGCTGGAACATAAACCCAATCAGGTGCTTTTAAAATCAATTGTCCATTGACAGTTGCACAAAGACCAAAATTCGAGGCTATCAACATCTGTGGTTGAATAAAACCGCTAATTTCTAGGCTTTCACGCAACGCACCAGCCAAAATTGGCTGATTGGTATTCTCCACAGGTTCATCCTCTAATTGATAATCATTGGGCAATGCTTCCCAAGAGATTACCATGTCAGTAGGCGATTTAGCTGCACTGAGTTGGGTTGCCATAACACAGCATCAATATTAGTTTCTTCTTATGTTACCCCTCCCAGCACGAAGATGATGCGATCGTACTTAGAAACGGGTAGATGCCAAGTTCAAAATATCTCAATGAGACTTCTTGGATTTTAAAATCTAAAATCTCAAAAAATTTTCAAAAAACAAGAAATTATCTGATTGAAGGAATAGGTGCTTTTAAGAAACGAGCAGCAGAAATACTACGAAAATGTTAAATTTCTTTGAGGATAAAATGTGATCTGAACGCCAGAAATTCTGGAAAATGCTTTTATTTCTATTAGATTCTTTTTTTAGCCTAAAAGAACTCTAACCAACGGGAAAAGCATTATTTAGAGACTCAATTAAATCTCTGCGTCCACTACCACGATGAGGTGCCGGATTTTCTGGCTCATTTGATTTAGGCTTGGGTTTTGGTTTTGCTGATAACAACATTTTGCCTCCTGTATCACCAATTAGCATATATGAGCGATTTAAACTGTCTGAACCGTTAAATACCAAAGAACCGAGAACCACACTAGAAACTAAAAGCGAAAATGTAACACGCATGGCAGATATTTCTTGTGAACTCTTATATTCACTGCTACTGAGTTTCTGAATGTGTATCCGGAAAGTTTATAAAATAGTATTCTGTTTGACAGAAAGAAATTGAGTTTGACGTTAGGTAACTACTCCTGAGTCCAAGAGATACCAGCATAACCAATCATGTTCATCGCCAAGAGTGGGTATTAGGACTTACGCAGTAAGACGAAATATCAAGGGTTTAAGGGTGTATATATCTAAAACTCTTACACCCCATACCCTTTCACTCACAAGTGTAGGTTTTTAACAGAGTGATGAGTAGCGACACTAAAAATCACGATTTAATCAGAGTTCCACCCCTTCACACCCTTACACCCCTACACCCTAAATCAAGGTTTTTGGGGCATAACGTAAAAAACCTACACCAGTCAGATACCCTTTCACCCCTATACCCAAACTCCACAGACAATCTTGGTGCGTAAGTCCTAACTTTAATTGTTAGCTACAAGCTGTCAGTTGGGTAATTCCAGAAATTGAATGATTCAATTTACAAAGTGCAAGCAGGCTCTTTCTCCCCTGGCTTACTCATAGTTATGGAATATTGATTGGCTTTGGAAGTTCCTGGATGAACGCGGATGGCATATATAGCGGTTCTCGTTCCAGTGAGGTACATTTCTCTAGCCTCTTTTCTCCATCTACTTGTACTGCACTCAACCGAGAAACGCTATATCAAGCTGTAAATTGTATACGTACGTATATTTAACTAAAAAGTTAAAATTTTATCTTATATAAAGTTTCAATCAAAATCAGCCAATAGTTATCGACAGTATAGGTGACTTTGTTTTACTCTAAAAACACAAAACATCACCTAGCTCTATTACTGGTATATAAAAGATTTTGCCTATCAAAATATTCAGTAAATAGCAAAGCTAAAAATTGATGTGGACTATATTTATTTACTGAGTAAAAAATCGAACCAAATTAATCGGGTGCAGACTACTAAATTGTTAAAAATAGCTATTTGTGGAGAATTTATGTCATTTTTAACCAAATATCGAGCTAATAGTCAATTATTGTTAACTTTAGGGTTAATGATATCGGGATTATTGATATTACCCAACCCAGCAAAAGCGGTTACACTTACGCCTCTAACATCACAAGATGCTAACCCAGGCTTTGATGACACGGACTTTAATTTACTCCTAGACCAAGGAGATTTTAAGGAGTTATTTGTTGCAGAAGCTCGAATTGGTAACAATGGATTTGGTGGCAACGGTGAGCGGGAATTAGGGATTAATCGAGATGTGAGAGCAACTGTAAATCCAGGGCAACCTGTGGCTAAAGCAGATTTAGTCTGGGGTAATGGTAAAGTTTGGGACTTTAGTTTGGAATATACAGGTAGTAAAGTAACTTACAAAGTTTTTGATACTTCCCAAACTTTCCAATTAATAACTCAAGAATTTAGCGGTGCTGTCACAGATATCTTTATCCGCACCTTTGCTAATAAAGGTAGTGGTAACAACCTTCAAAACGCTGTTTCTTTAACTAATTTAGTTCTTAATGGTACAGCTTTAGGCAGTTTAGCATCGGCAAGTACAAATACTACAAAAGACTTAGATTATCTCCATCTCACTGGTCTTTCTGCACCCTTTACACTAACTGGTAAAACAGCATTTAGCTGGGTTGGTGCAGCACCTAGTCGTTCTAACTTGGCCTTCCAAATCAAAGTCGGTACTTCTCAATCAGTTCCAGAACCTAGTACTCTTGCGGCTATCTTCTTGGCGACTATGACAAGTGCAGCAACTTTAAAAAAACAAAAGATAGCTGCTCAAAAAGCTTAAATTGATTATGTAATTTAGGCTAATCAAGATTGTCTGTAGAAATTGGGTATAAGGCAATACGGTTCAGTTAAGAGAATAGTAAGGTTGGGTGTAGCGATCGCGTAACCCAACAAAGTATCTTAACTTGAGCCAAGTGGCTTGTGTATTTATCCAAAACCCTTTCACCCCTAAACCCAATCTCCACAGACAACCTTTGTGTGTAAGTCCTGGGTTGATTACAACACCTCGCGCCCCAAATAAGGTTGCAGTGCTTCCGGTATTAAAATTGTCCCGTCTGGTTGTTGGTAATTTTCCAAAACCGCAGCCATAGTACGTCCAATTGCTAAACCGGAACCGTTGAGGGTATGGACAAACTGTGTACCTTTTTTACCTGCTTCCTTAAAACGAATATCAGCTCGTCGTGCTTGAAAGTCTACAAAGTTAGAACAGCTAGAAATTTCGCGGTATTTGCCAGCCGAAGGTAGCCAAACTTCTAAATCGTAGGTTTTGGTGGAGGAAAATCCTAAATCTCCAGTACATAAATTTACTACCCGATAAGGTAGCTTTAATGCCTGTAAAATTGCTTCGGCATTACCCACCAATTTTTCTAGTTCGTCAAAGGATGTCTCAGGCTGGACAAATTTTACCAGTTCCACTTTGTTAAATTGATGCAGGCGAATTAACCCCCGCATATCACGGCCATAACTACCAGCTTCCCGACGAAAACAGGGAGTATAAGCACAGTGGTAAATAGGTAAGTCTTCAGCAGCGAGAATTTCCCCACGATAGAGGTTTGTCACGGGTACTTCTGCTGTGGGAATTAGCCACAAATCATCATCAGCACATTTAAAGCTTTCTTCAGCGAATTTCGGAAGTTGGCCGGTTGCTGTCAGTGAGTCAGTGTTAACTAACAATGGCGGACTAACTTCTATATATCCTGCCTGAATTTGGCGATCGAGCATAAATTGAATTAATGCTCTTTCTAGTGCTGCACCAGCCCCAATTAAGCTAGTAAAGCGACTTTGGGCAACTTTAACAGCACGTTCAAAATTGAGAATACCTAGTTTTTCGCCAATTTCCCAGTGCGGCAGAATGTTGGGGTTTTGTGGAATATACTCATCACCCCAACGGCGAACTTCAACGTTATTTTCCTCATCTTTGCCAACAGGTGTAGAGTCACTCGGTAAATTGGGTAGAGCGAGTACCAGCCTGTGAATTTCAGCTTTCAGTTCTTTTTCTTTTGGTTCCAGTTCACTCAACTGAGCTTTAATGGAGTTACCTTCATCACGCAAAGCTTGAATTTCTGGGTCTTGAGGATTAACACCAGATTTGATCTTCTGACCGACAAGTTTACCAATTTCGTTACTCCGAGCTTGGAGTTGACTGCGGCTCATCTCCAGTTCTCGTTGTTGCTTGTCTAACTCTAATATCGGTTGAATGTCATAATTACCGCTACGACCGTTCAACCGCTCTTGAACTAATTGGGGATTTTCCCGTATTTGCTTGATATCCAGCACAGATTTTTCTCAGTTTTTAGCCTAGAATCTTCTTGATCAATACAGTTAACATACAAGGATTCAGCATATATTAATTTTGGCTGACTAGAACTGAAAAATCATTGTTATTTTAAACTATTGGCGCGGCAAGGCTAAAGTAGTGCATTAGATTGAAAAAATTAACCGCAGATGGACGCGGATGAAATTGATTGTTTAATACAACATTTGAGGCTTACAGCGTTTTTCATCCCAATGAGGTACATTCATCTAGTCTTGAGCATCCTAGCCTCTAACCTCTATACCCCTCCACTACCAATACGGTTCGGTTAACAAATGTATCTGTTGAGGTGAGCAGGGGGGCGGAGGAGCTTCAGGTGCAGGGGAGAGCGTACCTTCGTTCCCCCTTTCACCCCTGCATCCCTGCACCCTTGCTTGCCTACACAAGTAAGTTTCTTATCCGAACCGTATTGCCTCCACTACATATATTTCAAAAATCAGTTTAAGGAACTACCAGTTGGTATAGTTGTTTTGTCCCTAATGGTGTTAACACTGAAGCTTCTACTTTGCGGTTAGAAGGTAAAGGCAAAGTAATATCAAATCTGCCATTTAAATCAACATTTTGAGGCTGTTGATTAATTGACAGTATATTTACCGGATCAATAGTACCAATAATCTGGACTTGTCTATCTCTAGCTCGAAGTTGACTCACATTCAAACGAGTATCTTCTCGCAACGGGACTGCTGGTGAGGGTGGTTGTCCAGGGATAGTCAGATTTTGAAATCCAGCTTTTACCAGTACTGCTTGTCCTTGAGCAGAGGTGGCTACTGCTCCTTTTTTAGTTCCAACACCCATTTTACCGTCATTTTGAACACTCACACCAAACTCTGTGCCTCGGACTCCAGCAATTCCCGCCGGGGTTTTAATTTCCACACGAGATGTATTATGAGTTAGGGGGCGAACTTGTAGGTTTACTTGGCCAGACAAGACTTGTAATTGTGTAATGCGTTGGCCTTTACTACCTGTTTCCAGCTTTTGTACAGTTACAGTTGTGTTTTCCGCAACTTTAACGAAACCCGCACCTGTGTCAATTCCCAGCACTACACTAGAACTTTGTTTAGTGGTGATGGTATCACCGACTGATTTTAATCGCATTCCATTGCGGACTGCTTGAGATGTTTGTCCACGGGAATAAATAACTTGTCCAATGGGGCGGCGTACTTCTAGCCATTGATTGCTCTTGACTTTTAGTGGTTCAGCTGCTGGGGCATGAAAAGCAATAACTAACCCAACTATAACCACCATCAAACCTGCCCACCAAGCTTTCATAAAACTTTCTACCTTTACTCAATGGAAATAGACGACTCTGGCATCTAAACCGTGGGATCTTAGTACAGAAGATAAGCATTCCGCTTCATACCTCTTTGCAAAGCCGCCGGCATAGACATAAGCACCAAGCCTATGCTGTGCTAAAAATGCGTCGGTAACATAGCGTCTGACAATGTTTAATAACCGCTCTGATTCACCGGGAACTACTACTACGTAAGGATGATTTGGTACTTGTCCAATGACGATAACATCACTCTGTCGGAAACTGTCAACAGAATTTCTAACTTCTGACAAGCTTTGAGAAATACATGGGGATGGTTGTGTCCAACCCTTACATAACAGTGTGTTCGCTAATACAGTTATGACTATTCCTACATTTAAATATCTATTCACGTACTTTTAGATAGCTAAGGTATCCTCATCTCCTGATTTTCCTAATTTTTCACCAATTAAAAACTGGTGGTCGAAGGCTATGTATGACTAATGTAAAGTTTCAAGTTTATATAGGAATACGGTTTGATTCCTGAATCTAGTTATGTAGGTAGGGAGTAGGGAATGGGGAGTAGGGAGTAGGAAAGACGGCTGATCTGGGTGTACTGATTTTTTTCATAAATCAAATATGAGTCCTATAGTATTGCTTTTTACTATTTATCTGTATGATTAACAGGGCTTTGCATCTTAGTCACAGAATAAATCATAGTCAGTGTTTGCCTTCCGCGCAGTGTTAATTCTTTTAATTTTTGTGTATAAAAATTATCTTTGACTAGATGGTGTGTGGTCTCACTAATTAAGATGCTATAAGGGTTGCCTTCTTGCGTATTTTTATTGAGTTGTTCCAAACGAGCCGCAATATTTACAGCATCTCCTAGTACAGAATAGTCTAACCGTTGAGATCCGCCAATACTACCCGCAACTACTAAACCTGTATGAATACCGATGCCAATTTGAATAGCAGGCAGGCCAAGCTGTTGGAGTTCTTGATTTAATAGTATTAATCTTGCTTGCATGGCTATAGCCGCAGAGACAGCATTAATGGCATCTTGCTGAATTTCTTCGGTTTGAGTGTGAGGAAAGGGAATGCCAAAAACAGCCATAACGGCATCACCAATGTATTTATCAATTACTCCATGATGCTTGTGAACACATTCAGCCATTGCTCCCAGATAAGTATTTAACCAGTTGAGTAACTCTCGTGGTTTCATATCTTCCGAAATTGTGGTAAAGCTGCGGATATCGCTAAATAACACCGTTACTACCATTTCTTTGGCATCTAGTTGTCCTTTTTGGAAAATTTCGTCACGATTTTGCCAGATTAATCTAGCGGTATCTTGAGAAACGTGACTAGCAAATAAACTCATTAATTGTTGTTTTTCTTTTTGTTCTTGCCACTGCACACTTAAGCCTGCCAAGAGAATAGTACCAATGGGTGCAGCAGTGGGTATCCAAAGATTAGCGATTGTCAGGACTAATACTGATAAACCAAACCAAATTAGGGGTAGTAGTCCTAGTAGCAAAATTCGTTGGTAAAATTTTTGGGAAGTTAGTAAGATGCTGACTGCAATACTGATAAAAAGTAGTAGCAACAGTTCAAATTGCCAGGGGACTCTTCGCAGAAACCGTTGGTTGAGTAGATTATCTAGGACTGCGGCGTGTAGATAAATACCAGAAGTAGGTGCTGTTTGTAGGAAGGGAGTTTTGAGAAAATCGTTTGTACCAGTAGCAGTTAACCCAACTAAGACAATTTTGTTTTGCAGTTTGGCTATATCTATTTTTTTCTGTAAAACATCGGCAAAGGAATAGGTGAGGATTTTTTCTGTTGGTTCTACCCAGTTAAGCCAGACGGATTTTTTGCTCATTCCTGATTGCAGAGATGGAATGGTAATTAAGGATTGTTGGCTTTTATTTGTGTTTGCGGTGAAGGTGTGCTGTAGAGTATTGTTGTAGGTTTCTAGTAGCTTGATGCTTAAAGAAGGAACGTGATCGATGTAGAGAAAAAAATGCCGAGTGATGCCGTCAAAATCAGCATGATTGACTATGTGTCCTATGCTCGTGACACGCTCGAAAACTTCCACAGGATGCAGGGTTTGTTGCTGTAAACTAGGGGCGACTGCTAAGACAACTGTACCGTTAATTGCCATTGCCTCTGCTAGTTTAGCATCATGATTTGTGGGTTCGGTAAACAGAATATCAAAGCCGATCGCGGCGGGAGGGGTAGCCTCTAGAGTTTCTAATAATTGAGTATAGCGATCGCGCGATAAGGGAAACTGCCCATATTGTTGTAAAGTCCGATCATCAATACCAATTACGGCTATACGTTGATCCCAACTAGAATGCGGTAGATAGTTACGGGTGCGAAATATTAAGTTAAATCCTAATAATTCCAAGCTATTCCAAGCACTGACTTGCCATAATCCCACTGATAAGAATGCAGTCAGCATCCCCGGAAAAAGTGGATATTTTTCTAAGATAGAATTTTTGAGGGATTTGTAAGCATTTCGGAAAAATTGTACTTGGAAGTTTAAAGCCATTTTATGAGAGTCTTGTCAGAGATGTTTTGATCATATTGGTATTTATAGGACTCATATTTGATTTGGGAAAAAAATCAGTACACTCAGATCAGGCTTCTTTCCTACTCCCGACTCCCCATTCCCTACCTACACAAATAAATTCAGAAATCAAACCGGATTCCTATATCTGAGTTGAGAGCTTGAGAAACAGAAAAGAAAGTAGAGACGTTGTATTGCAACATCTCTACTTTGTTAAATGATTAAGGATAAAGACCGCGATCGCTCAATGCCTGTGCTACTCTTCCTACACCCAAAGTATACGCGGCTAACCGCAGAGGAACTTGGCGCACTTTGGACTGTTGCATCACTTGACGGTAAGCTTGCACCATCAAATGTTCCATTTCGCGGTTGACTCTTTCTTCATCCCAAAATAGGTAAGACAAACCTTGCACCCATTCCAGATAACTCACCACCACACCCCCAGCATTAGCCAAAATATCTGGTAGCACAGTTACACCCCGTGCTTCTAGAACACGGTTGGCTTCTAGAGTTACAGGGCCGTTAGCGGCTTCGGCGATAATTTGCGCCTGTATTTGATGGACATTCTCTGCTGTAATTTGGTTTTCTAAAGCAGCCGGAATCAAGACATCGCAAGGTAAAGTCAGTAATTCGGCGTTGGTGATAACTGTAGCGTTGGGGAAACCAGCCAAATGGTGACGATTTTCGGCGGCGTAAGCTTTTAAAGCGGGAATATCCAACCCATCAGCCGCATATACCCCGCCTGTCCCGGTGGAAACTGCGATAACTTTCGCGCCTGCTTGGTGAAGTAGTTCGGCGGCTGCACCACCAACATTACCAAAACCTTGAATAACAACTCGCACTCCTTCTAAGGTTCTACCTTGGTCTGCTAAAGCTTCCCGCACAATAATCATTGTGCCGCGTCCGGTGGCCTTTTCTCTACCAAGGGAACCACCCACGGATAGCGGTTTACCAGTCACAACCCCTGGGACAGCATGACCAACATTCACAGAATAAGTATCCATCATCCAAGCCATTTCACGGGCAGAAGTACCCATATCTGGCGCAGGGATATCTACGGAAGGGCCGATATCTTTAATTAATTCGCTGGTGTAACGCCGGGTAATGCGTTCTAGTTCTCCCACACTATATTGTTGTGGATCAATGGCAATACCTCCTTTCGCACCACCATAAGGAATACCCAACAACGCACATTTCCAAGTCATCAACATAGCGAGTGCGGAAACTTCCCGCAATGTGACCGCCGGATGATAACGAATCCCGCCTTTGTAGGGGCCTAAAATATCAGAGTGTTGTACCCGATGTCCTGCTAATACCCGTATTTCGCCATTATCTAGTTTCACGGGAATGGAAACTGTGACAACCTTGCGCGGGTGACTAAGAATTTCCAGTACACCTTGGTCTAACCTTAATTCTTTGCCGGCGGCTTCTAAGTAGCTACAAGCTTGATCGAATGGGCATATATGGGCTGGTGTAGCAGCTTCCAGAGGCATTGTCGGTGTTGCAATCATAAAAGTTTCTCCTCATCGCGGTATCTTTGCGAACTGGATACATATATGCCTAGCTTATCCTCTATATTCAAAAATGAATAAATTTCTGTAGTTTTTGTTACAATTTTATTTTTTGTTAAAAAAAGCACAGTTCTGGTGAAATGTGCTTGATCAACAGTGAAGAATCAATATTTACACATCAGGGATCAATTGGGCAGAGTACCTGAGAAGTGAAATGACCATGAAAGCCATAGGGGATGTGATGTTTGAGGTGTAGACGAGCGATCGCACCTTTGGTTAAATCACTAGCATCTAAAATTACCACATCTGAACGGTGATGAGCCGCATCATAAACCAAAGTGAGTATCCAACCATCATCTTCTTGTTCAGCACCAGGACGAGGTACAAAAATTGGTTCGCCCACAAAACCACGAGGTGCATCACTCCAAAGTTGTTTTTCTCCTGTTTCTAAATCGAGTTTGAGAATTGCTTGTCCAGGAGCATGTCCCGTCTCTGCATGAGCCGCAGCTACATACACATAGCGATAATAACGCCCAACTTTACCGGGATTTACACTCGGAAATTCACAACTATGATTTGTGATTAATTTCTTTTGTACCGTTTGACTATCAAGATTCAGGTGGAACCGCCAAATATTACCGGGGGGAAACTGCTCAAAATCAACTTGGCGAAAATCGCTGGCTGGTTCTAGTTCGGGAAAATTTTCATAGCAAATAGTATCAATGAATATTTCACTTCCCACCTCAAAAGCATTGGCGTGATGGAAAATAAAACCTGCTTGAGTTTCTAAAACTTGGATGTTTTGTTGTCCCTCTTGGGGAGTACGGGGAATTACTAAAATCCGCGTCGGCTTGTTGGGTTGAAACTTGATACTTTCTGCGGCACTACTAATACCCAAGGTAAATAATAGGGGATTAAAGGTGACAGGATTTTGAAAAAATATATAGTAATTGGGTGTAATGACAAAATCGTGAATAAAGCAGAAGCCAGGAATAGTGTAATCATACTTTTTCAGAACTTTACCAACTTGATTAAGTTCAAAAACACTCAGTTTAGTTGATAGTCCTGGGTTACTGGAAAAATTCACTAGACAAGGTGCGCCGCCATCTTGATAACTACTGGGGTCAATGCGGGGATGGGCGCTAAAGGGTTGACGCTCTGACAATAAACCATGAAAATTTTCTCTTCCCAAGGTTTCTAGTGTGTAGGGGTCGAGGCGATAAGGGTCTTCACCTTCCCACAATGCTAAAAGTTTTTCTGCCCAATAAATAACGCTGGTGTTGGCAGTATTCTTAATTTTTAAGTCGAAAAGATTCGCTAACCAACCACCGGGTTTTTGAGTGCCAAATGCACCGCGATATAAAATTTTTCCGGCTTTTTGTTCTGCTAAATAATCATCAGTCTGCACAAAGAGATTACGAAAATGAGCGCGACCTTGATTGAATGTAATGCGGCTAATCATCCCATCGCCATCAATGGGGTGATGAATACGTTGTCCATTGATCTCCAACAATCCAGGGCCATTTCTAAAAAGTGTACCTTGGAGTTCTAGAGGGATTTGTCCTTCTATCTCATCAATCCAATAGTCATATTCTTGGGGTAGGGATTCATATCCTTTCTGCCAATCTTCAAGTGTGTAGGATTTTTGTAATTCTTGATTTTTTAAATTTTGCATAGTTTTGATTTTTTTCACGCAAAGGCGCAAAGGCGCAAAGAGATTTTTATTTGTAAGAATTCAGGAGTCAGAAGACAGAATTATAAATTCATTATGATTCTGCTATGGCAATCCTATCTGAGTTGTGAAAAAGTATTTTTTTTAACGAACCGCAAAGGGCGCAAAGGACACAAAGAAAGAGATTTCACAAATTATTTAGGATTGCTATAGATAGAAATGCTAATCATGGATATTATTAATTAACAAACTCCGATCAATTCTGACTTCTGGATTCTGAATTCCGAATTCTGATTTTATTCAATCACTTGTGATTCTTGTTCTGGGAGTATTAAATTTTGAATGAATGGTTCGCTGTTAGTTGGTAAGTTTTCAGTTTGGGTGTTGTCTTTTGGTAGCCAATTAAGAAATACTAGTGGTAACAAGGTGCTGAGATTGGTGATAGTTACCAAAATCCACAGTGAGTCAAAGTTACTCTCGGTAATACCCAGCCAGTGCATGATGATGGCTCCAAATTCATAAGAGACCATCCCGGCTAAGTTAAAGACGGACATTAATAAGGCAAATAAGGTTGCTTCGACTCCAGGGGGGCAAAGTCTAGCGGCTAATACCAATACTGGCATATAGGCGATTTGTCCCATTACGGTGAGGATGAGGCTATCTCCCAAACTGAACCAGTGGTCATCTATACCTAAAGCTCGGTTAGTGTGAGTTACCAAAAGCAGCATTGTCATGCCTAAAACTGCTGAAATTACGGTACTCCAACCAAATATGAGCCGGAATGAAACGCTTTTGAGAAAACGTTGAAAAATCCAAATACCTAATAAGGAGGCGAGACTTGTAACTAGGCGGACTCTGCCTAAAAATTCTGGTTCAAAGTGGAGTTCGTTGGTACTGAAGTAGAAAAAAGCTGATTCGGCGGTTGGGGTAGCTTGCAAAATAAAGACAAAAGCTGCTGGTAGCCAAATTGTTTTTTGGCTGACTGCTTGGCGTAGTTGTTTAAGTTGATGTTTGATACTTAGGTCTTGAGTGTTACTAGTATCGTTAGTTTCTTGATTAACTGGAGATTCAGCAATAAACCAAGCCGCCACCGACACAATTAACGGAAAAGAAGCGGTAATAAAAAATACTGTGCGGGTGGTGAAATGTTCGAGCAAGATACCACTAAAGTATGCTGTAACTAAACCCCCAACAGCCGATGCGCCCCAACATAAAGATTGTAGTGAGCCTGCATCGGCTTGGGATTCGACTCTGGCTCGTTCGACAACTAGGGAATCGACTATGACATCACTGACAGCTACAGCTAGGGAACTGAGGGCGATCGCGGCGGTTGCTGCCCAGCTACTATGAACTACTGTGGCCATACTCAACCAGGCAATAGCACCTAATATCCCAGACAATACTAAATAGGGGCGGCGACGATAACCAAAAATCGGCAAGCCATCAGACATAAAGCCAAATAGCGGCTTAATCATCCAAGGTAAGGCGACAACGCCAAATAATGCTGATACCTGCGCCGGACTCAGCATTAGTTCATCCTTGAGGAAAAAGCTAACAGCTAAACGCGCCAGTCCTAAAATCCCTTGGACAAAGTAAACGCTAAGAATAGCAATTAACTCGGCACTGGGTTCATGGCCGAAGAAGATTTTTTCGGTTATCGAGTCTTTGACCTTGGACAAGCCAGACGAGTCAATTAGCATTTGATAAATATTTTTTAAGTTTTGTCTACTTTTCTATAATATCGATTTCTTATGAATTGGGGAGTAGGGAGTAGGGAATAGGGAGTAGGAATCAATGATTAGCATTAATGCTGGATTCCAAAACTGCGATCGCTTTTGGTGGTACAGATGTAAAACGAATTGTCACCAGATGTTCGTCAAGGTCAGATTTTTTCATGACTTTGGCGTAGATAAATTCTTCTGTGGTGAGTTCGGTATTGAGTAATTTCAGTTTCAGGTTATTTAAGACTTCTAAGGAATTGAGCGATCGCATCTGTGCAATCTTGGGGGAAAGGCTAATCAATTCCCCTGGAAATGCTGCGCCAACGGCTTGTTTACCTTGTAAAATTATATACTCGACTAAAACTGGCTG
Organism: Aulosira sp. FACHB-615; assembly: GCF_014698045.1. Taxonomy (GTDB): domain Bacteria; phylum Cyanobacteriota; class Cyanobacteriia; order Cyanobacteriales; family Nostocaceae; genus Nostoc_B. The sequence continues at coordinate 33,210 of NZ_JACJSE010000036.1, read as the reverse complement.
AGTTAAAGTCACCATTTCCCCATCTTCGTTGGGCAGAAACAAATTATATTGCCCACCAACACCGTGAACTTCATAAATAGTGACTGATTCTCTGATACCTTTAGGCTGGATTTGCATTTGGCTGCCGATGTGTAATTCAATGTTGGCATCTTTGAGGGTATTTTCGGAAATTAAAACTTGTCCCCCAACTGTATAAGTTTCGACACGAGAAGCCAAGTTGACATGGCTACCAACAACTGTATATTTAGCGCGTTTTTGGGAACCGATATTACCAGCAACAACCTCACCTGTATTAATTCCAATACCCATTTCGAGAATTGGGAGATTCATTTTTTTATTATGTTCATTGACTTGCTGCATTACTAATTGCATAGCAATTGCACAAGCGATCGCTCTTTGAGAATCATCAGGACGATTCACAGGCGCACCGAACATCACAAAGATCCCGTCACCCATAAACTCATTAATCGTACCTTTGTACTGATTAATCACATCAGTCATTGCCTCTAGGTAATAATTGAGAACTGACACCACTTGTTCAGGTGGTAACTGTTCCGACATCGCAGAAAAGCCACGTAAGTCAGAAAAGAGCAGTGTGACTTTGCGGCGATCGCCACCGATGTTTAAGCCGGTGGGATTTTCCAGTAAATTAGCCACTACCTCATCAGTCAGGTAGCGCCCAAAGGTTTTCCGCATTCCATTGGCGGTTTCTGCAATGTAGTAAGTAACTGCGATCGCTGAGGTAGCCAATGCTAAAAATGATGGTACTATCGGAATCCACCAACCAGCTAAAAAAGCTGCAAAACCTGTCCCGACTAAAGTCCCAGTCGTTAACACCACATTAATAGGTAAGCGGATTTTTTGATGACTATTGTGGCGTTGTACCCAACATAAAGTTGCACCTGCGATCGACCAACTCAAAATCCACAAATATTCTAAAGGCTCAGGTAAACTCTGAATTTGTGGGCGACCATCAAGAGCAGCACTCAAAATTTGACTGATCAAATTTGCATGAATCGTCACACCAGCCATTCGCTCTGGGATGGCAAACACAGTACTACTATATGGTGTATAAAATAAATCTTTTAAACTTTCAGATGTTGCGCCAATCAGTACCACCTTATCCCGCAGCAAATCTGGTGGAATTTGATTGGTTTGGACTTGGGTTAAAGAGACTCTCTGAAACTGTTGGATTCGTCCTCGATAGTTGAGCAGCACTTGATAACTACCAGCATTCGCCCGAATATAACTGCCATCATTAGCTTCAAAAATGGGAAAAATCCCTTTACCCAACTGTAAATAGTTGGGGTTATTTGCTGATGGTTTCTCGGTAATTCCTTCAGGCTTTAAATATAACAAAGCCAGTTTCAAAGCAAAACTTTCTAAAACTTCGTCATTTTTTAAATTAACGTAGAGCAATCCACGTCTAATTCTGCCATCAATATCTATCGGTAAATCATTAGAACCAACTTGATTGCGTTGCTTTAATACAGGCGACGCATTCACAGCCGAACTATCAACAGTATCAGAAACTTTTTGGACTCCAATAATATTAGGTGTCGATTTAAATACCTTAACTAAAGCTTGATGACCAGGATTAACAGGTAAATCACGATAAATATCTAAACCAATCGCCCTGGGTTTTTGTTGCTTGATTTTCTCTAATACACTAGCCAAAGCAGTATCAGTCATAGGCCATTGCGTTTGCCGACGGATATCTGCTTCATTAATTTCCACAATCACAATGCGGCTATCAACTGCTTCTGAAGGACGCATTTGGAAAAAATTATCCAACGTCACTAACTCTAATAGTTGCAACCAGCCCATCAACCTTAAGCCAATCACTAAGGCTGTCATACTAGGAACAGCAAATAAAACACCCCGCCATTGCCAAATTTGCGGCTTAAGTTTTGACCACATCATAATTTTAGGTACTGGGTAGAGCAAGTTAGTATTTCATTCAATTCGCACTCTCCAGTTACCTATCCGTATTCTTTGCTACCTATTTAGTCGCTCTTACAGCAATCAACAAATGGCTCAGAAGCCAGTGCATTTAAATTGACTGATTTCAATAATGTCCACCAATCAACTCTGGCTCGCACATTTTTCGGCTCACTGCGGCGTAATTGTGCTGAAGTCGCTAGTGCTTCATACCAAATCCCAGCTTCAGCATAAAGGCTTGGTAATTTACGAGGTTGGGCTTTGGCTAATGCTGCTGATAATGAGGCTTCTGCTTCAGTGCGTTCTACCCAACCATCTACCCAAGGATTTGTGCTGGCATCTTGAGAGTTGCACATAACAGTCAAATACCAATGGTAAGTTTTGCCCACTGCCAATTCTGGGGCAGTCTTAGGTAAGGTAAAACTGATAATTCCAGATTTATTCGGCAGCGTCAAAGTTGTTTCATAAACAGAATTCTCATCTTTATCAGTTAACAGCACAAACTTGGCTGTTTTGACTGAAGATTCCGGTACAAACCAGAACAATGTAGGACGTTCAGCTAATGTCAAACCTAGTTTGTTTGCAGGTAAGAGAGGGACTATTTGTTTCTTGTTTTTCAAACAACTAGAACCGCGAGTTGAACCACCAGCACTGGCGGGTGGATCTCCGCGTTTTGGTGGCTTAAATGCTTGGCTAATTTGCCATCCTTGTGTTTTCGAGATAGATTCAGCTTTTACCTGTGCGTTGAGACTAGAAATTGGCAGAACATCTAAGCACAGTATGGACAAGACGGCAAAATATACAGATGACTTAATCCATTTCATATTGATGATGTTGCTTTGGTTTGAGATTGACCAAAACTGATAAATTTTTACTTACTGGCTTGTTCCAGGAATTTAGTTATGGCGGTTCTCGGTTGGATGAGGTACATTTCAACCCCACCCCCAACCCCTCCCCGCTTGCGTCAGCAAATGCGGGGTGGGGTTCCAACTGTATTACAAGCAAGTAAGAACTGCTATATGCCTGGTAGTCAGCTAAATTTAAGTGTTCCCAAAAATCACCTTGAAGTTTACACTGTCCAAAAATTACTAGTATTTTTTTGTATAAACCAATACTTAAGATATTTAGTAGAAATCAGAAATTTGGCATCTTTACTGTTGACGATCGCACTTTTAACGCTGACTATTGACTATTCACTTTTGACGGTTCACCAATGATTAAAATCGCAGTTATTGGGGTTGGGCGTTGGGGAGTACATTTACTGCGGAATTTTTTAGCACATCCCCAAGTCAGTGTGGTAGCAGTATTAGATCCCCACGCAGAAAGATTAACAACAGTCAAACAGCAATTTAATTTAGATGAAAATGTATTATTAACAACACAGTGGACGGATTTACAGAAAATAGCAGATTTAGCCGCAGTTGCGATCGCCACACCAGCCACAACTCACTATCATTTAATCAAAGATGCTCTCCAGCAGGGATACCATGTTTTAGCGGAAAAGCCTTTAACTTTAGACCCCAAGGAATGTGAGGAACTTTGCTATTTAGCAGAGTTACAAAAGTTAATTTTGATGGTTGACCATACTTATTTATTTCACCCAGCTGTTACAGCCGGAAAAGCGGTAGTTGAGGCGAATCAATTAGGTGAATTACGTTATGGTTATGCTTCTCGTACCCACTTGGGGCCAGTCCGCCAAGATGTTGATGCACTCTGGGACTTAGCGATTCATGATATTGCGATTTTTAACAACTGGCTGGGACAAGTACCTGTAAAAGTGCAAGCAACGGGGACAGTGTGGTTGCAAACAGCAGAAAACTCACCATCTGATTTAGCAGATTTAGTTTGGGTAACGCTGACCTACCCGAATAACTTTCAAGCATACATTCATTTGTGTTGGCTAAACCCTGATAAACAAAGGCGTTTAGCTGTGGTGGGTAGTCTGGGGAGTTTAATTTTTGATGAAATGTCACCGAATGCACCATTGACTTTATTACATGGTGAATTTGAACGCCAGGGAAATCTTTTTATTCCGGTAAATCAAAGCCGAGAAGTGATTGACTTAAACCCTGGTGAACCTTTACAACAAGTGTGCGATCGCTTTATTCAATCCACACTCCAAAATCAACCGCCGCTTGTGTCATCAGGTTGGGTAGGTACAGAGTTAGTCAAAATTTTGGCAGCTTTAACCGCATCTCTCAATCAAGGTGGAAAACCTATTTTTATAAGCAATATTTAAAATTTCCTGAAAATCGCTCTACTCAGATCCCCGGCTTTTTGAAGTGGTTGGGGATCTTGATTTTTCAAGAAAGTTTGAGGACTGCTATAGATTTAATATATATGAACATAAATTTTCAAATGACTATTTACTTTTACAAAGTGTGGCAGCCTTACGGTTGTTTTTCTAACTTTTCTTGCCATCCCATCCAAATCCAAGGTACTTATTGGTCAACAGTTGAGCATTATTATCAAGCCCAAAAGTTTGTGGGTAGCAAAGATGCAGCAATTATACCTGTGATTCATGCTGCTGCCACACCAGAAGAAGCCGCCGCCCTAGGACGCTGTAGTTCAAGGACATTACGTTTAGATTGGGATTTGGTGAAAACTCAAGTGATGCGTGAAGCAGTACTCAAAAAATTTCTCACTCATACTGATATTCGAGAAGTTTTACTAGCGACAGGAGATGAGACGCTTGTGGAAAATTCTCCGACTGACTATTTTTGGGGTTGTGGTCAAGATAAAACTGGTCATAACCATCTAGGTAAAATTCTGATGAACGTGCGCGAAGAAATTCGTCACTTACGCCTTTACTCCGTAATTACCAGGAATTATCGCCAAGAGTAGATACATATAAAAGTAACTTGGTACTGGCACAGGGAATGCTGACATTCCCTAAATAAACAAAATTGAGAGGCTATCTCACTAGATTTACTGAATTAATGTGGTTAAAAATTAAAAAATCATAAAAAAAACTAGATTCATAGAGACAATTTAGGAATTGGTGGATTTACATAATCCTACCGAATACATCATTTTGTAGTAGGTATAAAATTAGTTGACAAATAATATTTCCTCGTTGTTATTAAAAGTCAAAGATAAAAACGGCGGCTCTGGGTATAGCAGCATTTTTCTAACATAGTTTAATTATTTTTATAGGTTTAGTAGGCAATGGAATATACTGATAACCCAAGCGGTTCGCAGCCTCCCTTTAGTCAAGAGGGTCTATTACACCGGATCATCAACCGGATTAGGCGATCGCTGGAACTGACAGATATTTTAACAGCTACCGTTGCCGAAGTCCGTGAGTTTTTGGCTACAGACCGAGTGATGGTATATCGGTTTGATGCTGATGGTAGTGGAGAAGTGATTGCTGAATCTCTCAATGATCAAGTACTACCATCCTTAATTGGGTTGCACTTTCCATCTGCTGATATTCCTCTGGAAAGCAGAAAAATGCTGTTATTAGGACAGCCACGGATCATTGTGGATGTATCTCAGGGTAAATTAGGGTTATCTTTGCCAGCGCCCAACACTACAGCAGAACTTCTAGAAAGCGAAAGCGAAAATACCTACTATCAACAAGTAGATCCCTGCCATATTCAATATTTAACAGCAATGGGGGTACAGTCTTCGCTAGTGGTGCCGATTGTACATAGCGAAGTCCAAGGTGATTCTTTCAAACCGATACTTTGGGGACTATTGGTATCACATCACAGTCAACCACGAGAGATGTCCCCAGCAGAACTGACCCTAGTCCAGCAAGTTGTTGATCAAGTGGCGATCGCGATCGCTCAAAGTACTCTTTATGCCCAAACTTTAGCAAGACAAAAGCGGGAAGAGACGATTAATCGTGTTACGACTCTACTGCATCAATTACCAAAACTGGAATTACAGGCCGCTTTAGAAGAAACTGTCATCGCCTTAAATGGTATGAGTGGCCGCCTTTACATTGAATCTGCAACAGAAGTTTACACCTTTGGCGAACAACCAACCATCCCATTCGAGCCAGAAACTAGCATCATCGAACAACATCCTGTTTGGCAAAAATGGATGGATGAATGTAAACAAGGTCAAATTTGGATGACCACCAACCTTTACCATGAAGCACATTTGCGTGTTTTAGCATTTGCGTTTCAGTTAACCCAAATTCGAGGTATGTTAGTCATTCCTCTGCATTACCGACAAAAATTAATCGGTGTATTGAGTGTGTTTCGCCCAGAATTTAACACCGAAATTTTGTGGGCTGGACGACGTGAACACAATCCCCAACAACAATTACCGCAAATTTCTTTTGATGTGTGGCGAGAAGAAAAAAAGGGGCAAGCGATTGCTTGGACAGATGAAGACATTTCCCTCGCCCAGGCTTTGTCTCATAGCTTTTCGATTGCTGTTCAGCAACAACAAATGTACCAAGAAGTACAGGCAATCAATAGCAATTTAGAACTGTGGGTAAAAGAGAAAACGGCGGAACTAGAAAAATCCTTATTGTTTACTAAGGTAATTAAGCAAGTTTCCGAACAAATTCGCCGTTCATTAGATTTGAAAACTACCTTACAAACTATAGTCTATGAAGTTCGTTCACTGCTAAATTCTGACAGGGTGATCATTTATCAAAGAACTGGTGAATCTGAGGGTCAGGTAATTGTTGAAGAAATCAACGGTTCTTGGTTATCAACTCTGGGAATTCCCACACCAGCAGGCTGTATACCCGATGAATCAACATTTGTATTCTTACAGGGTAAAGTTAGAACTATTAATAATGTCAATACAGATTCTATTAATGCTTGTCACCGAGAATTTTTGCAGAATATACAAGTACAAGCTAACTTAACTGTTCCCATCAATATCGGTTTGCAATTTTGGGGTTTACTGATTGTGCATCAGTGTGCCAAGCCCAGAGATTGGCAAGATACAGAAATAAATTTACTTCAACAGTTGGCTGATCAAGCTGCGATCGCTATTCAGCAAGCTCAACTTTATGAACAAAGTTGTTTATCTGAAGCCGAAGCCAGAGCAAAAGCTACACAATTAGAACAAACTTTAATAGAACTGCAAGCAGCACAAACGCAATTAATTCAAACCGAAAAAATGTCCAGTTTGGGTCAGCTAGTAGCAGGCGTAGCCCACGAAATTAACAACCCAGTTAACTTTATCTACGGTAACTTACACTATGCGAATCGGTATACTCAAGACTTGTTAAAAATGATCGAGCTTTATCAGCTGCACTATCCTCAACCTCATGCTGAGATTATTTCTACTGCGAGGAGTGTTGATTTAGAATTTTTGGCAGATGATTTACCAAAAATGATTTCTTCCATGCAAGTTGGAGCCGATCGCATTCGTTCGATTGTTTTATCTTTACGCAATTTTTCCCGCTTAGATGAAGCCGAAAATAAACCAGTTGATTTACATGAAGGTATAGATAATACCTTATTAATTTTGCAACATCGCCTGAAATCTACAGCTAATTTCACAGGTATTGACATCATCAAAGATTATGGTGATTTACCCTTAATAGAATGTTATGCAGGACAAATCAATCAAGTCTTTATGAACATTATCACAAATGCTATTGATGTCTTGGAAAATCAAGGAGATTTAGGGCAAGATAAATTTCAGCTTCCTAAGCCGAAAATCTCAATTTCTACGAGACTAGCTACAGATACATCACGCATATTGATTCGCATTGCTGATAATGGGCCAGGAATGACGGAAGATGTCAGGAAGCGAATTTTTGATCCATTTTTCACCACCAAAGCTGTAGGGAAGGGTACAGGGTTAGGATTAGCTATTAGTTACCAAATTATTGTCGAAAAACATGGTGGAATGATGGACTGTATTTCTGAAATCGGTAAAGGAACAGAGTTTTGGATTGAAGTTCCCATTAGGTTGTTACGTCATCTAAATAATAAATAAAAGTAGGCAGTAAAATCGATATAGAGATAGATTTACAATGGCTGAAGAAGTTTTATTTTCCTCAACAAAGTGTAATAATTCTCAAAACAATTTCACTATTTGTGTCATTTTGAAAACAAAAATTCAAAAGTCATTTCATTCATGTCAACCTAATATTTATCATGAATGACTTCCGACTGTTCAGCTATATATTCTCCTATTCACAGTAAAGTTTAATTGCAGAAATATTCATACTAATCTACTGATGTTAATCTAATAAATGAAGTTACTTAGCTTCCCTGGCAGATAAAACAGCTAGAGTGTAATAAAAGAAGAGGTAAAACGCTGTTGAATTTATGTCTGTCTCGTACAAACCCAACAACACCCAACGCGAACGCTGATATTTCCTCAAATATTGAAAATCAGGGGGCGCTGTAAACTGGTTTTCATTGCTTGTTTTGAGTAGTGAAAGAGATTACATCCCTGCCTAGAAGAAACAAGAGGAGGAAATAATTTTAGCTAGTAGATGCTTGGGTGTTGTTGTATTTAGGTAAAACAGTGTAAGCTAGTAGCCAGCTAATTGCAGTAGAATGTAGAATCCAGAATTCAGCAGTAAGTTATTGAGTGTGGGTAATTCAACTTCTTCAAACTCATAACTTCTGTAAGCTCAAATGGCAATTCGCCTAGCAAATTCTGAATTCTCATGAAATAAACAGTTAAATAATTCAAATAGCGCCTTATGTCAATTATTGCGCTCAGAGCATGGTACCTTCAAGATTATGAACCAATTTCACAATTGGAAAAACGCCCAGCAGATATTCGTCTCAGTAAAAAAAGTCTACTGCGTTCGGCTTTGCGAGCAGACTTTTTAGAAGATAGTGATGACGTGAAAAAATCTGTGTGGTTTGAGCGTTATTTGGAAGGGGAAAATATTGAATTTTATATTGAAGGTAGTGGTGGTTATTGTGTAGCTAATATTGACTTGATTAGTCATGAAATTTATTTCACCAAACAAGCATTGTTATCGCAGTTAGATCCAACCATTTTTTTCTGCTATCAAACTGAGTATAGTGCAGCCAGTGAAGCCTTGCGCGAGGGGTTGCAAAAAAGCTTGGAAATTTTGAATGTGCGATCGCGTCTGCCTTTAACATTAGTAGAATCTTATAGACCGAGTGATGGCATTCTGCGCTTAAATAAAGCCATGATGCGAAAAATCCGCAAGAGTTTATTGTTTATAGCCGACACTACAGCCATCGCCAGCATTGACAGCCAAGAAAATCAGCAATTAATTCCTAGTCCTAATGTTTGCGTAGAAATTGGCTATGCAATTCAAAGTAAACGCTCTGAACAAATTTTATTAGCACACATGCAGCGCCCAGATTTAGAAGGTAAAATTCCTTTTGATTTACCAACACAACAAATTCTGCAATTCAAAAATAGTACCGAACTCAATAAAACCCTGATTAAAACCTTAGAAGTTCAGTTAGCAAGGTTTAAGTTATTTTACTAAAACGCCCATGTGGTTTTAACATAAATGCCATATCAGGGCCAGTCGGCACAATTCCACCAGGGTTAAGCGGGAAAAGATTGCCATAATAGTCTTGCTTGACACTTTCTAAATCACAAGTTCCAGCCACACCTGGTAACTGATATAAGTCGCGTAAGTAGCCTCCTAAATTGGGATAATCTTGAATGCGGTGGCGGTTACACTTAAACAACCCATAGTACACAATGTCAAAGCGAAATAGCGTTGTAAACAAACGTACATCCGCTAAAGTGAGATTGTTACCACAAAGATATCGGCTATTATTCAACGCTGCATCAATTTCATCCAGAGTATCGAATAATTGATCACAAGCTTGGTTGTATGCAGCTTGAGTTTGGGCAAAGCCACAGCGATAAACACCATTATTAACATTTTTGTAAATCTTTTGATTCCACCAGTCAATTTTTTCTTGCAGTTCGGCTGGGTAGAGATTGAGTGTGGGATTTGTCGCTAACTGATTAAATTCTGAGTTCAAGATGACAATAATTTCCGCACTTTCGTTATTGACAATGGTTTTGGTTTGTTTATCCCATAAAACTGGAACTGTACAGCGCCCAGTGTAACCAGGTTGGGCAAGCTGATACAATTGGGCTAGAGTTTGGCAACCTTCATCTTCGCTGGTAAATACCCAACCCCCAGACTCCGCCGAAGGTTCAACAGTAGTAACTGAGATCACATCTTCCAATCCTTTGAGCGCCCTGACAACTAGTGTGCGATGCGCCCAAGGACAACCCAAGCCAACGTAAAGTTTATAACGTCCTGCTGCTGGTTGGTAAATGTTACCCTCAGCTTGACTCACAACACTTCTAAACTGACTGTCGGGACGAATATATTCCCCTGATTGATTGCGGGGGGCGAGTCGAGACATCATAATCTGCCAAAGAGTCGTCCAGACAAACTTACCTAAACCAATAATGAGCTTTGGCGGTAGAGATTTGCCTTTTTTCTTAATTTTGGTATCAGTCATAGTTGAGTAGAAACCGATGTCTAGGACAAGCTACTAATTGCGTCTACGCATTTATAGCGGTTCTCGGTTGGATGAGGTACATTTCAACCCCACCCCCAACCCCTCCCCGCAAGCGGGGAGGGGAGCGTTTGCGTCAGCAAATGCGGGGTAGGGTTCCAACTGTATTACAAGCAAGTAATACCAATTCACGAAATTATTGATACAAATAGCTTCCTCTGCCCCTCTGCTCCCTCTGCCTCCTCTGCTTGCCTATCTGTATCATTTTTTAAGTGAAATGGTATAAGAACTGCTATATGCTCAATTACAACTCTAACGCTCTTTCTCTTCTCTGAGCCTTGGCGTGAGGTTTTTACGCCTCTACACTAAAATCAACCTGATCGTAAATATCCCCCAGCAAAACCTGACAAGGAATAGAAGATAAATTCAACAACAGATTTGCATCTTCATATTCAGAAAATATCCACTTATTATTATCTGTTTTGTAATACTGCTCAACGTGGATTTTATATTGGTCAATCAGAATATATTCTTGAAAATTAGGAATTGTCCGATAAGCAGCAAACTTTTCATCGCGGTCATAACTTTTAGTAGATTTTGATAACACCTCAGCAATAAACACTGGGTTAATTAAAGTATCCCGTCTGCCTTCTGCATACTCTAGTTGATCTGCGATCGCCATTACATCAGGATACACATACATTCTTTTTTGAGGAATCCAAAGACGTTGCCTGAGCATAAACACTTGATAAGACTGGCGTTTCAAAGCCATTAGTAAATTAGCACCAAAGTTACCAACAACTGTATTATGGTTTGGTATTTCACTTACCTGAAGAATAACTTGCCCGTCAATATATTCGTGCTTTTCCTCTGAATTAACCTCAAATTCTAAATATTCTTCCGGCGAATAGTAGCGTTGTTCTGGTAACTGCATAACTACCAAAATAATCAGTAATTAACCGCAGATAAACACAAATAATTTATCTGGGTATATCTGTTGTTTTATTTTAAGTTAACTCAACTCAATACTTGCTCTGCTTCAATGGTATTAATTTGGTCAATAACATTCCAAACTTCTTGTAACATTGGTTCTAACCCAGTACGAGTGACCGCAGAAATCAAGAAAACTGGAGCATAAGCAAGGTGATTTAATTGAGTAGCCAACGCATCTAAATCAACTTCTTCTCTATCAACTACCTCAATTTTATTCAGTGCTAAAATTTGCGGACGCTCTGTTAAACCGCGTCCATAAGCTTGCAATTCTTGTTGAATAGTATTGTAGTCTCTGATGACATCATCGCTGGTTGCGTCAATTAAATGTAATAGTACTCGTGTGCGTTCAATGTGACGTAAAAAATCATGTCCCAAACCGGCACCTTGGGCTGCACCTTCAATGAGTCCGGGAATGTCGGCAAAAACTGTACCATCACCCGTGGGTTTTCGCACGACACCCAAATTTGGTATGAGGGTGGTAAAGGGATAATCAGCAATTTTTGGTCTAGCTGCTGATAATGAGGAAATCAAAGTCGATTTACCAGCATTTGGTAAACCAATAATTCCGACTTCTGCTAATAGTTTCAACTCCAAACGGAGAGACTTTTTTTCCCCTTCTAAACCAGGGAGTGCGTATTCTGGGGCGCGGTTGCGGTTACTTAAAAAATATTGATTTCCTAGTCCACCTTTACCGCCTTCAGCAATAACTAAAGTTTGTTCTGGTGCAATTAAATCGCCGATAATTTCATCAGTTTCGGCATCATAAATCACTGTACCGCAGGGAACTTCGATGATTAAATCTTTCCCGGATGCGCCAGTACGGTTATTAGGGCCGCCTCGACCACCATTTTCCGCCTTAAATAGATGGTTGTATCTAAAGTCCAGAAGGGTTTGGAGGTTTTCTACAGCCTGAAATATCACAGAACCGCCGCGTCCGCCATTTCCGCCAGAGGGGCCGCCAGCCGGCACATATTTCTCTCTACGAAAGGCGACAATACCATCGCCACCTTTACCCGCTTCAACTTCAATTTCTACTTGATCAATGAATTGCATATTTCTACAGTGCTGAGTTGTGAGTTCTAAATTATAAGTTTTTTAATCAATGCTTTATCTTTATTCTCTACTTTTAACTCAGCACTCAGCACTCAAATATATGGCGTAACATCCTCACCGCAGTCATCTGCTAAATAGGAGAGGGCGCGGAAACGTAACCCAACTAATTGTTCATAAAGTGGATTAATCTTACACAAGGGCGGGATGTGGACAATTTTACGTCCAAATAAGGTGACATCTCGTTCAAACGGACATTGAGAGGGAATCATTTTACATAAAAACCGAGCAACTCTGGGGTCTTGTACATCTAGCCCATCTAACCAGTCGCGTAGTGAGTTAAGTGGTAAGTGGGGTGGCGTTTTGGATGAAACTAGCGGGTCTTGAATTTCTAGGGTATGTCGTAGGGCTTGGATAATATCTTCTGGGAGTTCTAAAACTTGGCAAAATTGGTGTAGTACTTGATCTTCGCTCGAAGAATATGTACCATCAGCGATCGCTACCATCACAGCTGTACGTAAAAAATTTTCGGCTGCTGGTGTACCTTTACCCAAGGCTGTGGCTAAGTCTTCTGGTGTAATTACCTCTAAAGACTCCCATTTTAGGCTCGGTGCTAATTCTTCTTTGGTCAGACTAGCAATAAATTGCTGTTCATGGTCATCAAAGTTGCCATCTGCCCAAGCAATGGTTAGCAGTCCACGCAACCAAGCGGCTATTTGTTCGCTACTGTATGGGGATTGTACAACACTAGTCATACATTTACTCCTCAAGCTTCTCTCGATGATTACTAGGCTAACTTGAAGGCAACTGATTGCACAGTTAACTCCCAGGCTTTTTAAGATTTGCTGTTTTGTTAACTACAAGTAAGGTGCGATCGCTTCCTGATCACATTGCAAGTTAAACTACTCTTAAAATAATCTTGAGAATTTTTATACTTAAACTTGTACTAAGATAATTAATTTAGATAGCGGAGGTACTCAGCAATTGTGAACTTATGACCTTTAAATGCTGCTCACAGCACACTCAAATAGTCAAGTATTAAACATCTATTATTGACAATAAATATCAAATATGTAGAAATTCATCAAGAATCATCATCAATAGGTCAACAGACATCCACCTTCTACACCATCAGTAAGGGTTGTTCAACAATATTCCCAGAACAATCCTAAATGATTTATCAACATCTCTCTACCTTGTCTACCCTCTCCTCCTTATCTCCCTTATCTCTGTTGTTGACATATCAAACATGACTGCTATATATAGCCCAACACATAATTAGCAATTTCAGGTATCAGCTATGTTTTATTTTGGGATTGAGCATGAAGTCGCGTTCTTAAACCAAGAAGGTAAATTTGCCGATTTTACCCACACCAAATTTACCGATTTTGCTCAAATTGTCGACAGATTACCCATATACCCTAATGATTATCCTCAACTACGTGTAGGTGATGCCGGAATTAAAAAGAAACGATGGTACATTGAAGGATTTGAAAGATTTGCTGATTCTGATCAACCAATAGATTGTTTAGCCAAAGGTATTGAAATTAGAACCACCATACATACTGATATTCAAGGTGCGGTGAATGAATTATCAGAAAGTTTTCGTTTACTACAAGAATTAGCGGTTAGCTTTGGTTACACACCAGTTTTAGCTAGTTTTAACCCTTACAAAACAGTTTTTGAACCCCAACCACCATTAAATGATTTTGAAATCAAACAACTACAAGCTTATCCTGATGAGCAAACTGCTAATATTTACATGGTCAGTTACGGGCCAGATTTAAATATTTCTGTAGCAGATATGTCTACAGAAAAGTTAATTGATATTGGTCGAAAGTTAACTTATTACAGTCCTTATATCGTCCCTTTTACTTATAGTTCACCTTTTTACAATGGTAGTTTGTGGGAAGGATTATCAGTCAGAACTTTTATTAGAACAGGTAAACGTTCAGCAACACTGGTTTTCGTGGAAAAAGCAGAACAATTAATTCCTAGCATCCCGTCATTAACCAAAGTCGCACGCATTCCTGCCGAAATTGGACGCATAGAATTTAAAGCTTTTGACAGTTGTGATGATTTTAATATTTATGCAGCGTTATTGGCATTATTAAAAGGTTTGATATTAGATGAAACTTTACAGGGGAGATTAACTGTACCTGATACAGCTTTGCACCAGCTTTCTGCTAGGGAAGGTTTTGATAATGAAGAGATGTTTGCTAATGCTATGGAAATTCTACAAGCATCTGAGGTTGCTTTGAATGATGACCCAGATGTTAACTTGCTTACACCATTAAAAATAATGCTAGAACAGCGAAAAAGTAAATCCCATGAATTAATAGAGAAGTTTCACAAGCTAGGTTCAATAGAAGAAGTGCTACGCCAAACTTATTGAGATTGAAAAATTGGTAAATGGATGATTTATATTTGATGAATACGCGCAGATCCCCGACTTCTAAAAGAAGTCGGGGATCTAATACTCCCTACGACAAAGGTGTTAACCAATAAGTAATTCCTTGAATAACTTGATTTTTAAAACCCAACTTTGGCAAATCTTCTGCTGATACACCAAGATAAGTCCAGTGTGGTACATCTTTAACTACAGTTTGAAACCAACCATTTTGATTCAGAATTTGCCTTTGTTTTGCATTCGATACCCCTAAATCAATTGCTAAACCCCAAAGATGCTGGGATGTTCCAGGTGGTGCAACTACGCCTAGAATTGCTGTTTCTTTACCTTCTTTGACTTTTTCTAAAGTTTTATTATTAGCATATTTATGCCAAAACCTTAAATTTGTAGCGTAACTACGCAGACAATCACTCGCACCATACCCTGATTTTAGAGGAATATTAAACTGTAATCTAGCTTTATTTAAGGCATCGGCGGCTGACTTTTGTAAGTAACAATCCTTGGTATTAACAATTCTTTCTAGTGTTAATTGTGACTGAAATTCTTGAGTATCGGTATCATTATCAAAAATCAATTTTGGCGGTAATTTCACATTACTAGTTGAATTGATAAATGCTGCACCGTAGGAACGGAGTAAAGTATATTCATAAGTTCCTGGTGCGGGCATTACCTTTAAGCTTTGCATAATTGCAGCCACAAAATTTTCTTGTGGGCTTAATGGTTCACTAGTAACAGGTTGATGAGGTAAGTTGGGTTCTTGGGCATTAGCACTACAGCCAGATACAGATGCAACTAAGCATTGATTTTCAGACTGTAAATTATTAACTGATTGATGGCGTTGCAGACTGTTACTAGCTACCAATGCCAAACAAATAAAAATAGCAGTCAAGATAAATTTTGCTGGTTTAATTAGACGTTTCATTAATTACTTAAATTTGTAAATATACTGAATAGTCTATCCTGTGCAAGCATTGTAAAAATAGTTGCATTCAGAACATATAAGCTAAATTTAACTAAATTATTAAGCAGAACTTAGTTAATAATTATAATTCCTAAAATTGAGATTTTCTCTACTACTATATGCCTAGCTCTTTTGATAGCTTTTTTATTAACAAGGCGCATCCTGGAAAGCACTGGATCAGCTAAAATATCAATGACTCTTAGCTTGCTGTTGTATAAGTATGACCATGCACAATTCCATTGAATTCCAAGACGCTTATGATGTGATTGTCGTCGGTGCAGGTCACTCTGGTTGCGAAGCCGCCTTGGCCGCTGCCCGTCTTGGTTGTCGGACTCTGCTATTAACACTGAATTTAGATAAAATTGCTTGGCAACCTTGTAACCCCGCCGTAGGTGGCCCGGCTAAATCTCAGTTAACCCATGAGGTAGATGCTTTGGGTGGGGAAATTGGCAAAATGGCAGACCGGACATATTTGCAAAAGCGTGTCCTTAACTCTTCACGGGGGCCTGCGGTTTGGGCATTACGCGCCCAAACAGACAAGCGCGAATATGCGGCGGTAATGAAAGCTATTGTGGAAAATCAAGAAAATTTGACCATTCGTGAAGGGATGGCGACAGATTTAGTTTTGGGCGCTAACGATGAAGTTGTTGGTGTGGAAACTTATTTCGGTGTGGCGTTTAAATGTAAAACAGTGATTTTGACCACAGGTACTTTTTTGGGTGGCAAGATTTGGGTTGGTAACAAATCAATGGCGGCGGGACGCGCGGGAGAATTTGCGGCTGAAGGTTTGACTGCAACTTTAAATCGTTTGGGTTTTGAAACGGGAAGATTAAAAACTGGGACACCGGCACGAGTAGACAAGCGATCGGTTGACTACAGTAAGATGGAAATTCAGCCGGGAGATGCAGAAGTTCGCTGGTTTAGCTTTGACCCAGAAGTGTGGGTAGAACGGGAACAAATGCCTTGTCACATGACCCGCACTACTGCTGAAACCCACCGTTTAATTAGAGAGAATTTACACCTATCGCCCGTTTATGGTGGTTGGGTAGAGGCGAAAGGGCCGCGTTATTGTCCCAGTATTGAAGATAAGATTGTGCGCTTTGTGGATAAGGAAAGCCATCAAATCTTTATTGAACCAGAGGGGCGGGATATTCCAGAATTATATATTCAAGGTTTTTCCACGGGGTTGCCAGAAACTCTGCAATTACAAATGCTGCGGAGTCTACCAGGGTTGGAAAATTGTGTGATGCTGCGTCCAGCTTATGCAGTTGAATATGATTATTTACCTGCGACTCAGTGTTATCCCACAATGATGACGAAGAAAATTGCTGGGTTGTTTTGTGCTGGTCAAATTAATGGCACAACGGGCTATGAAGAAGCCGCAGCCCAAGGAATTGTGGCGGGAATTAACGCGGCGCGATTTGTGCGTGGTCAGGAAATGATTGTATTTCCGCGTGAGCAAAGTTACATCGGCACGTTACTAGATGATTTGTGTACAAAAGACCTACGAGAACCTTACCGGATGTTAACTAGTCGGTCTGAGTATCGCTTGCTGTTGCGTTCGGATAATGCAGACCAACGCTTAACGCCTTTAGGACGGGAAATTGGTTTAGTTGACGATCGCCGTTGGCAATTATTCACCACTAAACAAGCCCAAATTACAGCAGAGAAAGAAAGATTATACACTACCCGCATTAAAGAACATGATCAAGTCGGAAAAGCGATCGCCTCTGACACCCAACAAGCCATCAAAGGTTCTATCACCCTCGCTGACTTGCTGCGGCGACCAGGATTTCATTATGTTGACCTGCATAAATACGGCTTGGGTAATTCCAGTCTCACCCAGGCGGAGAGAGAAGGTGCAGAAATCGATATCAAATATTCTGGCTATCTCGCCAGACAACAAAACCAAATTGAACAAACCGCCCGACAAGCACACCGCCAGCTACCTGCGGATTTAGATTATGGCAAAATTGATACTCTTTCTAAAGAGGCACGGGAAAAATTAACTCAAGTAAAACCACTGACTATTGGCCAGGCTGCCCGTATCGGGGGTGTGAATCCTGCGGATATTAACGCACTGTTAATATATTTGGAATTGCGTAAAACCAAACACCAGACAGACTTTCCGGCATTAACGTAAGTTAAAGTTTTAACAAGCGTGAGTATAGTAGAAGGGAGGGGATTGGTATGATTGATGACACGAATTTTTTCCTGGCATCAACAGCAATCTCTAGACTACGTTGAATTTAATACCACATAAAAATAAACTCGTCAAGTTTAGGCTGGCAGTTTGATATTTTTGCAAAATCCTGATTTCCAGGCGTTAAGAGCATTACTTAATCCTGGCAAACAAAACCCAAAATCATGCCTATGTTACAAGAATTCAACAACCATCTCATCGTTCCGGAACCATCAGAAGAATTAATTAGCAACGAGCCTTGGTCAATCGAAATTTATGCTGATGGCTTGATGGATGATTTGTTTGCCGATATTGACGACATTTTAGATGGCAGTGGCAGTTTATCTTCCCATACTGTGAGGTATGGTGGCCGCATACCACAGCGTTCTAGAGAAGAAACATCTGTAAACGATTGGTATTACTCAGATTACGAGCCACTGCAAACGCTGAACATACCGCAGATTATCCTGCCCAATATGGTCAGCACTGTACAAGGCGTTCCTCAAGTCAGAAATCAGCACGCCAGTACAGTTGTAGTGGATACTCCCGCAATGGCTTCGGGAATCAGAAGACCGAAAATCAAACGGGCTTTCAGCAAGCTGGTGATTTTAGGAACAGCCATCGGGATTGCGATCGCTGGTACGATTTATCTACTACGGGCAGAAGTTCTCTCTTTGATCACTGGCAGATGGACACAGCAAACCGCCTCCATGTCAGGAACTCAATTACCCACCAAAGCAGAAATTGAGGCAGATTTAGCCGATTACATGCTGGGTTCGTTAGCCATTATCGACCAACAAGGCGGAAAAACTAATCAAGCATCTTTTCGCACCGGCATCAGCAACCGCATAACCTCTAACCCGAATACCATTGCTTATGCTGGTAGTTCCCCCATCGGTAACTTACCATCTCCACTCACCGCTAACAATACAGCCCCCACCGCTAACCGTTCAGCAAACAATGTTGTTGAACGCATTTATATTCCTGTTTATCAAGCGCCTTCACCTATGCGCTACGGGCTACCACGGCTTCCCGGAACTCCCTTAACTCTACCGCCCATAGCCAACGCCAGACAAACAACTCAGCCGAATGCCGTCAAAACAGCTTTAAACACTGCCAAGCAACCAGGCAAACCTGTCAGTGTAAATATGTTAGCTGCTGCTGTGCGTACCGATCTTAAACCTGTAGCTGTACGTACTGCCCCAATTACTGTCAGACAATCAGCCAGTCCCCTTCCCGCCTTACCAGTTGCACCACTGCGAGCTGCTTCACCTCCTGTAACGAGTGTGGCTGCATCACCAAAAACCCCCCAACAAGTCTATTTAGCCTCCAACCCTCAACCTGCACCCAGTCATACCTTAGAAGGTGTACTGGAGTTAGGTAAGAAATCTGCGGCTTTATTTCAAGTTGATGGCGTAACTCGGCGCATCAATGTTGGCGAAACAATTGGTACTAGTGGCTGGACTTTAGTAGAAGTCAACAACGGCGAAGCAATTGTCCGTCGGAATGGTGAAGTTCGCTCTATTTACACAGGACAAAAGCTATAAGCTGAAAGCCAATTTTCGTTGACAGCAAATATCACAATTAAACAAATCCTAAATTTCTCAGAGTAGATTCTTTTACCCAACTACTCTAATTTCAACATGGAAAAATATCGCTATGTTTTCTTTAGCGTCAATACATCTTTTAGCCTGCTCTTGCAGGTTTTTTATTTTATGTAATCCTGCTTAGTAGTATAACATGCTTTTTTTATTTATCCAGTAAAATTACCGTAATATATTTTTATATAAAAATGAGTGTAGCCCTCATAATTACGGTAATAAGTACAGGGACATAAATAGTTGTAATTATGGCAAGGCAGGAGGCAGTGGTTCGGCTTCGCGGTAATCGAGCGAAGTCGAGATTCACCAACCAGGCAGGAGGCAGAAGGGAAGAAGTTTTTAGCTATTTTGTTCAAGAATTTTATAGTTAAGCTTATTTGTGTCTTCTTACTTACTACGAAATTTATGTACCCTTGAATAGGCTATGAATGGGAAGTTTAAAATTAAGATGAGGTAGGAAAAAATGACTGAATATAAAACTCATCTTTGATTTATAAAACACGCACTACACCCTAGAAAATATTTTTTCTACTCTCTACTCCCTACTCCCCACTCCCTGCCTACACAGATAATTTAAAAAATCAAACCAGATAACATTTCCACAGTTATCCAACCATGTTCGGGACAACTAAAATCGACTTTAAATGCTCGCGGCATAAAATTATGAGGAAATTACTGAAGCTGGTGCTAAATAGCAGCAGTTATATTCATAGTAACCTCATATTCAATGTGGAAAACCAAGGGCGCATCTACTATTTCTCAGCATGAATCAACCCACAAAAACCACTTGGCAGGATGTTCATGCCGCGTTCCAAAAAATTTGGGGTTACGATGATTTTCGTCCACCACAGGGAGAAATAATCAGAACTTTATTAGCGCAGCAAGATGCTCTGATTATTATGCCAACAGGTGGCGGTAAATCTATTTGTTTTCAATTACCAGCATTATTACAAACAGGATTAACATTAGTAATTTCTCCCTTGGTAGCGTTGATGGAAAACCAAGTAAAAGAACTACATCAACGCCATCTGAGTGCAGCACTTTTGCATAGTGAATTAGCTTCATCTCAACGCCGTGCAGCACTGCAAGCATTGGAAAAACAACAACTACGATTACTTTATTTATCGCCAGAGACGTTATTAAGTCCACCTGTTTGGGAAAGATTATCTCAGCCACATTTGCAAATCAATGGCTTGATTTTAGATGAAGCACATTGTTTGGTGCAATGGGGAGATACATTTCGACCAGCTTACCGCAGATTAGGGGCGGTACGTCCGGCATTGCTCAAATCAAAACCACCAGGAACGAAAATTAGTATTGCTGCTTTTACAGCAACAGCTGATCCATTAGCGCAAAAGATTATTCAAACAGTTTTACAATTAGAGCAACCTGAAATTTTTCGGCAGAATCCTTACCGTGCTAATTTGCATCCTAGTGTTCGCATCGCTTGGACACCACGGGGGAGAAAACAACAGTTACTCCAGTTTATTCAAAAGCGATCGCCACAAGCTGGGTTAATTTATGTTCGTACCCGCCGCGATAGCGAAGAATTAGCAGCATGGTTAGCTGAGATGGGTTATCCGACAGCCAGTTACCACGCAGGGTTAAGTGCAGCCGAACGCCGCGCCGTCGAAGCCAGTTGGTTGGGTGGTAAAATTCCATTTGTGGTTTGTACCTGCGCCTTTGGGATGGGGATAAATAAACCTGATGTCAGGTGGGTTATCCACTATCACGCACCACATTTACTATCAGAATATGTGCAGGAAATCGGCCGTGCGGGACGAGATGGGAAACCAGCCGAAGCATTGACACTGGTGAGTGAACCTACAGGTTGGTTAGATTCTGGCGATAAGCAAAGACAACAGTTTTTTGTTGATAAAATGCGATCGCAACTGCAAACAGCACAGCAATTAGTCAAAAAATTGCCCAAACAAGGCGACATTAATACAGTCACGCGACAATTTCCCGATGCTGCTGTCGCATTAGCCTTACTCCACAGTAGCGGACAATTAAAATGGCTTGATCCTTTCCATTACAAAATTGAATCAAATGTGCAGAAACAGCCAGCAACGCAACTGCAAGCTGTCAAACAAATGCAACAATATTTAACAACAAAACAATGTCGTTGGCAGTTTTTATTAAATGCCTTTGGTTTTGCTCAAGATGCCACTAATTGGCGTTGTGGACATTGTGATAATTGTCGTTAACATCAGATTTATTAAGCACTCTTATGATCAGACTCTTCTTTTTGCAAGAGAAAATCAAGATAGGTTTGTAATTCTAACAGTCTCGCTCCAGAGAGCTTGCGTAACTTAGTTAAAATTATTTCTTCTTCCTGCAATTGAGCAACAGGAATAATTTGAGATGCTGATACTTCTATAGTTATATGGGGCAGATTAAATCCTTCCAGACTATACCCATCTTCTTCGCCTTCAGGCATAGGATAATGCTCTACAATTGTGCCAACATTACCTCGCTTCAGGTTGTATTCTGGTAAGTCCTGTACTAAGGCAACTTGGGATAATATAGGGTACTGTATCTTCATGAATTTGCTCCTTTATCTGGCACTAAGGTAACAAATTTGGTTGTATCTTCTCAGTTAATGTCATGAAAGCTTTAACAGCGATCGCACCCCTCAAATTCCAGCATTAAGTACTTGCTCTGCGGTTAGCTCTAATTGTGGAAAAATGCTAGAAACTATCACTGCATTTCCTACAAATATAGTTTCCTCATAAAGCCCATCAACTAATATAAGTACAGTAATCTTATGAGCTTGCGGATCAACAATCCAATATTCAGCAATTCCTCTGGCAGCATATTCAGAACGTTTGTAGCGATAGTCTCTGTCTTCATTAACTTTACCAGGAGAAACAACTTCCACAACTAGTGCTGGCGGTGGCATATCTAAAGTAATTGTGGATCTGGTTGCGCCTTGTAAAATTGTTGCTAGTTCTTCTGTTAGGACAATTAAATCAGGCACACGAGTAGTTGCACGAAAACCACTGATCACAATTTCAGCTTTATTACTCACGCGATTGACTGGCACAAACTTGAGGAAATTTACTAGCAAAAACAGAGCTATCTGAACATTTTTTGGGCTTTCAGGTGGCATTTTCACTAGTTTTCCAGCCACTAGTTCATATTGGTGATCAGTGCGATCGTCATATTTTAAATATTCCTCAAGCGTTAGTTTTTTGCTCGTGGTTGAGGTCATATCGCATAACAGTAATTGGTATATAGGTATTTTAACGAATGCACCTATTTTGGTTTAATAGACTTCATCATGAGAGCCAATATCGATGAGCAAAATTTCTTCTTGATCAGATTCGGGATTCTGCACAAAGTTAAAGACAATACGGCAATCGTAATCCACTGAACAAGCCCAAGCTCCTGACAATTTGCCTTTGAGCTTATGGGTTTGTAACAGTGGATCAAATGGGTCAGATGCTAGAAGCGTTAAACGCTCTTCTATTCGCTCTTGCAACTCTGGTTGTCGTCGCACCAACCGCTTAAATGCTCGTTTAAACGATGATGCTAAAACCAGAGTCATCATTTGTTTAACTCATCCATGATTTGATTAACATTGCCGCGAAACACTTTACCAGACTGGTATTCTGCTTGTGCTTGCACGATATTCGCAGCAATAGCAGAACGTCGTTGTTCTGCTAATCGATGACGGATCAGATCAATGAGTATTTCTTGTTCATCTATTGATAATTCTTCGATGCTGTCTAGAACTTGATCTAATCTAGAAGATTGAGTCATTATTCTTTCTGCCTTGATTACAGTAGATGTTTAAAACTGCCGCAAAAATCTTAAATCACTGGCATACAAACGGCGAATATCATCAATTTGATGTAACACCATTGCGAAGCGTTCTACACCAAAACCAGCAGCAAATCCAGTATAAATTTCTGGGTCATAGCCTACAGATTTCAGCACATTCGGGTCAACCATACCGCAACCCATTACTTCTAGCCAGCGACCATTCCACTGCAAATCAACTTCAGCCGAAGGTTCGGTAAAGGGGAAGTAACTGGCACGAAAGCGGATTGGCAAGTCGCCAAACATCGCTTGTAAAAACATCTTGACTGTGCCTTTGAGGTCTGTAAAAGTCAGTCCCTCATCAATGGCTAACAGTTCTATCTGATGGAAAACTGCTGAGTGGGTTGCGTCTACATTATCACGCCGATAAACTCGCCCTGGTGCGACCACGCGAATTGGTGGTTCTTCTTTTTCCATATAACGGATTTGGACTGAGGAAGTGTGAGTCCGCAGTAAATTACCATCTGGCAGGTAAAAAGTATCCTGCATATCACGGGCGGGATGGTCAGGTGGTGTATTCAGGGCTTCAAAATTGTAATAGTCGGTTTCCATTTCTGACCCTTGGGCTACGGTGTAACCCATCCCGACAAAAATATCTAATGCCCGGTCAATAATGCCGTTGAGGGGATGAATGCGACCTTGGGGGCGGAAAATTCCCGGCATGGTCACATCTAGTGTTTCTGCTTCTAGCTGCGCCTGAATTTTTGCAGTTTCTAAAGCGGCACGTTGCTTGTCTAGACTAGTTTGCAGGGACTCTTTGACTGTATTGGCGATCGCTCCAATTTTAGGACGTTCCTCTGCACTCATCTGCCCCATACTGCGTAACAATGCCCCTAGTTGTCCTTTTTTCCCCAGATAATTGACTCTGAGTTCTTCCAGGCGTTCTAGGGTATCAGCAGCAGCGATCGCATTTTCTCCTTCCTGCTGTAATGCTAAAAGTTGAGTCTCTAAATTGCTAGTCATTAGTTAATAGTCATTAGTCATTGGTCGTTGGTCATTAGTCATTGGTCAATAGTAAGAACTCTTTACTCATGACTAATGACAAAAGACAAATAACCTTATTTTATAAGCGATCGCGCCAGGGAGGATTTTTTCTTTGGTATTTGTGATGTCAAGCATTGACAATTTAGCTTTAACTGTTGACTATGGTCTCTTGACCCTGCAAATTTTAGATTTTGGATGATTCTTTCCGTTCACACCCCAGACTCTTTTGGGCAGAACAAATCTAAAATCCCCGGACTGTATCCCCAAAATGGGTGCAGTCAATCTAAAATCTAAAATCCAGAATCGAAAATTAAATGACCCATGAAATTACTTATTAGTAATGATGATGGTATTTTTGCCTTGGGTGTGCGTACCCTAGCCAACTGCTTGGCAGAAGCTGGCCATGATGTAACTGTAGTTTGTCCAGATCGGGAGCGATCGGCCACCGGACATGGATTAACTCTACACCAGCCAATTCGCGCGGAAATTGTTGAATCAGTTTTCCATCCCAGTATCAAAGCTTGGGCTTGTGATGGCACGCCTTCAGATTGTGTCAAATTAGCAATATGGGCTTTATTAGATTCTCCTCCAGATTTGGTGCTGTCTGGTATTAACCAAGGTGCCAATCTCGGAACCGAAATTCTTTATTCTGGAACTGTTTCAGCCGCAATGGAAGGAGTGATTGAAGGCATTCCCAGCATTGCTTTTAGCCTGACTAGTCATCTCTACAAAGACTTTCAACCAGCCGCTAAGTTTGCCAAAACTTTAGTGGAGCAACTAGCCGCTAAACCCTTACTAGATTTAATGTTACTTAATGTTAATGTGCCTGCGGTGAAGTGGGAAGAAATTGCCGGAGTCACTTTTACCAGACAAGGAGTCAGGCGCTATGTTGATGTGTTTGACAAGCGCATTGATCCCCGTGGTAAAACCTACTACTGGTTAACTGGTGAAGTTCTCGAAGATGTCGAACCCCCAATGGGGTTAAATTTACCGCAAAATATACCTATTGACGTGCATGTGATTCGTCAAAACTATATCAGTATTACGCCGTTGCAATATAATCTCACCTATCCAACCGGACTCGATAAATTATCCCACTGGGAAATTCCTTTAGATAAGTAAATTTATATACTTTTCATCTAAAGGCAACTACATAATCAAATTCATTTACCAATTTGGCAAAGTCATGATGAGCATTTTAACCTGCTGCCCACAGCCTTCATTTTCCTACCCTTGGCCTTTTTATGATCAGTTAAAGGCATCACAGTAAAATTTAGGTTATAAAGTAGGAGCGTTTTGATATTACTGATACATATAATGTGGGAAATATTCAGGTAACTCTTTTGCAGGATTTCTTCGACGTTCACACAATCTACCCCAAACAAGGTATGCTGTTGTACCAAGAAAAACATTCTCTACCAAATGTGGTAAAACAGCATAGACTTAACCAAACAAGTAACATTTTTGTTCTTGATCGCCCGCTCAGTCCAGCAAGCAACACCCATGTCTAGGATAGAGAACCAATTTACCGTACAATTTTGGGGTGTTCGTGGCAGCATCCCCAGTCCAGGGCCACATACTGTCCGCTATGGTGGTAATACCCCCTGCATTGAGATGCAAGTGGGCGACAAACGCTTAATTTTCGATGGTGGTACAGGGCTGCATGTTTTAGGACAATCTTTACTGCGCCAAATGCCCTTAGAAGCTCATCTGTTATTTACTCATTCCCACTGGGATCACATGCAGGGGTTTCCCTTTTTTGTCCCAGGGTTTGTCAGAGGCAATAATTTTCACATTTATGGTGCGATCGCTCCTGATGGTTCGACCATTGAGCAACGCCTCAACGACCAGATGCTTCACCCAAATTTCCCAGTGCCATTACAGATTATGCAAGCCAATTTGCATTTTCACGATGTCAAACCAGGGCAACCCATTCATATTCATGACATTACCATAGAAACGGCATCATTAAATCATCCCGGTGAAGCAGTTGGCTATCGAGTTAACTGGCGCGGTGGTGCTGCTGTATATATCACCGATACCGAGCATTTTCCGGACAGATTGGATGAAAATGTGCTAAGGCTATCTCGCAATGCCGATATCCTCATCTACGATTGTACTTACACCGATGAGGAATATTATTCGCCAAAATCGCCGAAAATTGGCTGGGGACATTCCACTTGGCAAGAAGCGGTGAAAATAGCCAAAGCCGCCAACGTCAAAACCTTGGTCATCTTCCACCATGATCCAGCTCACAATGATGATTTTTTGGATGCTGTCGGGGAAGAAGCGGCTAAACAATTTCCAGGCGCAATCATGGCACGGGAAAGAATGGTGCTGCAAGTGTCTACATCTGTCCCGTTATCAGAATCTTTTCCTGTTAGATAAGTTGTCTGGGTAAAAGTTGCCTGTCAAGCGATCGTAGATTTTAGATTAGATTGGTGATCAAGAGCTATAAGCGCGAGAATCTACCTCATCAGGACACTGTGAAAACCAAAGACAAAGTTGTGTGTTTATTCAAGTTAAAACTACTCATAGTCTAAAAACGAAAAATCAACGGTTTGGATGTTAAGTGTTCATCAACCTTACACCTCTATACCCATACACAGCTTGTCTTCTACTCATTGGTGTTCCATCAGGTTGCTTGCGATTTATGGCGAAATAAACCTCAAATTCCAGAATCTACGTGCTAAATTTGTCTCAAAATGGATGTTCTGTATGGGTTGCTGCTTCAGCCACAGAGGTTCTCAGGCCAACTAATGTTGCGCTGGGCAAATTTGATGGCGTACATCTTGGCCATCAAAGGGTAATTCAGCCGATTCTACAGCCAGCCGCGAACAAAGATGGGGAAACCAACCAACCCCCAACACCAGAACTCATATACTCAACAGTTGTGACTTTTCGTCCCCATCCACAGGAATTTTTTACGGGAACACCCCGTACTTGGTTAACACCACTGGATGAAAAAGTTCAACAATTGCGATCGCTAGGAGTGGAACAACTAGTACTATTACCCTTCGACAAGGAATTATCAGCTTTGTCGCCGCAAGAGTTTGTTGATAAAATTCTAGTCCAACAATTACAGTGTCAAAGAATTAGTGTTGGGCAAGATTTTTGTTTTGGCAAACAGCGTCGAGGTACTGCTAAAGATTTGCAATTACTTGCGTCTCAACACAATATTCCTGTTACTATTGTTCCATTACAAACCCATACAGATAACTTGTCAGATAGTGGATTTGTCAGCCTACCTCCAATTAGCACTTCTCTAATTCGCCAATGTCTGGAAAGTGGCGATATCAAAAACGCTAATTTATGTCTTGGAAGACCTTACACTCTCTTCGGTACAGTGGTTCAAGGTCAACAACTCGGTAGAACCATTGGTTTTCCTACGGCTAACCTTCAAATACCCAGCGATAAATTTTTACCACGTCACGGCGTTTATGCGGTCAAGGTATATATTTTAAATGAAACCACCCCTACGACTGTTCCGCAATTGATTTTAGGAGTGATGAATATTGGTAATCGCCCCACGGTAAATGGTATAAATTCATCCGTAGAAGTACACTTATTTGATTGGTCTGGGGATTTATACGGCAAACAATTGACTGTAGAACTCATCGAATTTTTACGCCCAGAACAAAAATTTGCGTCTCTAGAAGCCTTGAAAACCCAAATTCACCGAGACTGTAAAATTGCTCAAAAAATTTTGTCTGGAGAATGCTAACTTCCGATGATGAAGTGGGAATACTGAAAAACAGGGAGTGGGGAATGAGGCATAGGTTATTCTCCATTCCAGTTCCTAATCGCCAATTCCTCAATCATTCTGTGGTGCATGAGAGAACAAATTGAAGCTTTAACTCAAAATCTCGCTCTTACCATTGTCGGTAAAACCGAGGCAATTCGCTTGGTATTAGTCGCCTTATTAAGTGGTGGTCATGCACTATTAGAAGATGTTCCTGGAGTGGGTAAAACGCTGCTGGCTAAATCTTTGGCGCGTTCTTTAGATGGCAAATTTCAACGCTTACAATGCACTCCCGATTTACTTCCCACAGATATTACTGGTACGAATATTTGGAATCCCAAAACTGGTGAATTTACCTTTCTGCCTGGGCCTGTGTTTGCTAATGTACTTCTAGCTGATGAAATTAACCGCGCTACACCTCGTACTCAGTCAGCTTTATTAGAAGTAATGGAAGAAAATCAAGTCACAATTGATGGTGTTTCTCGGTCAGTTCCCCAGCCGTTTTTTGTGATTGCTACCCAAAACCCCATTGAATATCAAGGTACTTTCCCATTACCAGAAGCTCAAATGGATAGATTTATGCTGTCTTTGAGTTTGGGTTATCCTTCGGCGCAAGAAGAATTACAAATGTTGCAAAATCTCCAACAAAGGGCAAATGTGACGGAGTTACAACCTTGTATTAGCTTGGCAGAGTTACAACAATTGCGTCAAATCTGTTCTCAAGTCAAAGTAGAAGCTTCTTTACAAGAATATATTTTGGAATTGGTAAGGGCAACGCGACATGATGAAGAAATTACTTTGGGTGTGAGTCCGCGCGGAACAGTAGCTCTACAAAAAGCAACTCAAGCATTAGCATTTATTTCTGGGCGTGATTATGCCATCCCCGATGATGTAAAATTTTTAGTGCCTTACGTTCTTTGTCATCGCCTCATTCCCAGGGGAGGACGTAATGCCAAAACTATTGTAGACAGATTATTGCGATCGCTGCCTATTCCTTAGCTAAAGTTACAATATACTTCGATTTCCTTACGCTGCTTGGATTTGCCCGTGTTAGGATCACCAACAAATGAGGTGGATAGCAATGAAAGCGATCGAAGTAACTGGCAAAATTGACTCTGAAGGCAACTTAATCTTAGATCAGCCGATTCGGGAAATCAATTATCCTCATCAAGTGCGGGTGATTGTGTTAGTTCCAGAACACACAGCAGCAGAAGTTGATCCTGATGATACACCTGTTGAGGAAATTAAAGCCAGCTTAAGGAGAGCCTTACAGCAAGCTAAAACGGGTCAACGCCTACCACTATCCGAAATGTGGGAGGGAATTGATGCCGAATGAACAGCCATTAGTCTTCATTGATTTAACTCCTGAATATAAACAAAATTTGCGTGACCTCTCAAAGAGATTTCGCAATATTCGCTCTGATGTACAACCAATTATTGAGGAACTACAGCAAGGAAATATTGTCGGAGACAGAATTGGGGGTATTGGTGAGGAGTATGTTGTTTACAAGGCGAGAGTTCGCAATAGTAATATTCAAAAAGGTAAAAGTGCTGGATATCGTTTAATTTATCAACTTGAGTCACCTACAAGTATTTTGTTACTCACGATTTATGCCAAATCTGACCGAGAAGATATTGGTGTAAATGAAATTCGAGATATTTTAGCTAATTTTGATAATGAAGAAAGCTAAAACTTAATAAATTACCAACAAAAAACCCCGCCTCTAGGCGGGGTGAAATCTATTTAAAAGCTATCTCAAGATTTTCAACTTCTTAGAATGTGAAAGTTGTTCTGAGAGTACCGATGAATGCGTCATCATTGTTGTCGTTCTGGCCAGGAGAAGACAACCAGATTACACCAGGAGTGATGGAAATGTTGTCAGAGACGCGATATTTGTAGAAGCCTTCAACTTGGAATGGCAGATCGTTGTTACCCTGTGAAACTGAGAATCGGCCAATAGAATAAGGTTGAACGCCACCGAAAATACCCAGAACGTTACCTTTCTTACCAAAATCAGGCAGTGCGATACCACCACCGTAGCTCCAAACTTCTCTATCATCACCTGCACCAAAGCCTGTGACATCACTGTAAGAAATGAAGCCACTGATAGATAATTTGTCACTAGGTCTGAATGCTGCTGACAAACCGTAGGAATTGCTTGAGGATGCGTTCGGAAGATTATTGGCGAAACTAGTACCTACTACACCTGTAGCAATGTTATTTTGCTCACCATTATCAAATAAAGAACTACCTGCACCATTGTAACTGTGGACATACGTAGCAGCGACTGCAAGGCGATCGCCAATACCAAAGTTCAATTGTCCTAAAGCTGCATAGTTACCATTGAACAAACCTTCACCAGAAGTAGGACTATCAGCTTCGGATGCTAAGTAACCTACGGTGATAGAACTTGGCTTGATAATGCTGCCACCTTGGCCAAAAGGTATGTTGAAGGCGATACCTGCGCCACCACCGATACGGTAAATTGGGTTTTCGGAGGAGAAAGTGGATAATGCGCCATTACCACCGTCGGTTTTGTCAAAGAAGTAGGGGTTGTTAACAGCAGCGTAGTGGCTGTGTTTACCACCAGCAGCAGCTAGGTAAACTTGAACTGGGCCAACAGGCGCTTCGTAAGTCAATCTATCTACTACAATGCTGTTACCACCAGTGCCACCTACGTTGTAAGTTTGCAATGGCTCTGCGCTGTTAATATCTGTACCAGCGTTGTTTTGCAGAGTAAAGGGAGTTGCGTTACTAGCTGTCAAACGAGTTGTCAATACGTCTCTACCAGTGAAACTGGTCTGTAAGCCTAGACGTACTCTGTCTTGGAAGACAGTATTATTTCTTTCACCACTGTTTCCACCAAATACATCGCTAACAGCGAAGATTGCTTCACCAACGAGTTTAGTGGTGGTAGAGAATTGATTAGCTTCTAATTCAGCAGTGCGTGCTTCTAAAGCATCTACACGACCACGTAAGGTTGCTAATTCAGCAGAAAATTCTTCTTGTAACCGTTGTAAAGTTGCTAAATCTTGCTTGGTTACTAAATCTGCTGTAGCTGTAGCGATTAATTCGTTAACGCGGTCTAAACAAGCGTTCAAACCAGCCGCAAATTCATAACGGGTAAGAGCGCGATTACCACGATAAGTACCGTTAGGATAACCAGCAATACAACCGTAACGTTCTACCAAAGACTGTAATGCTTGGAATGCCCAGTCAGTGGGTTGTACGTCAGAGAATTGAGATACTGAAGTTACTTGAGACAACGAATTGTTGGTTTTGCCTTCGTTGCTGTAACGGTTAACTTGGTCTAAAACTTTGCTGTCGTTGTTAGTAGGTGCTGCTTGAGCCAAAATTTCTGGTTGGGCAACTTCTACTGCAACTGGTTGTTCAGTTGTTGAAACTTCTGTGCTGGCATTAGGAGCTGCAATCGCTGTTGCTGAAACGAGTAGGGTTGCTCCTAAAACTGCGGGGCTAACCACGAGTGATTTCCACAAGAGATTAGACATTTTTACTTTTCTCCTCACACCTTGTATAGAGAATTGTTTCGTTGCACTTCTTCTCAAAAATACGATATTTTTGGAAATTTCGTTAATGAGGTTTGGTGCCACTATTACAATTTTAGTTTTTGAAAAGCTAACATCTGATTAACTTAGTGTTAAAAATTGATGTAATTAACTTATACAAAAACATACCTTTATAGCTTATTATTATAGAGCATTTGTCGCAGATGACAAGCTTGGTGCGATCGCCTGTTAAACTGTCACAATCCAACCTGTGTCTTTTCTAGGCAAGAGTAAGGTTTAGGGTATTTCAATTTTCCCAGCACCCCTCATTCCTCAATTTCCCTTCCCCAGATGTCACCGGACAAAGGGTTTTAACTGATTTGAGAAATTACAGATGCTAAGTCAAAGTCCTTTTGGGTTAATCCACCTGCATCATGTGTGGTAAGCGTTACTTTGACTTTGTTATAGGAAATTTCTATATCTGGATGATGCCCAGCTAATTCTGCTGGTTCGACTAATTTGTTCACAAACTCAATTGCTGTCACAAAATCTTTAAATATCAGTTTGATCTGCAACTGATTACCTTCAACACTCCAACCTGACAAACTGTTGGCACATTCTCGAATTTCTGCTTCAGTTAGTAGTTGTGACATACCAAAAAATCCCAGTTGATATTTTTGTCAGGACACTTTGAAATAATTGATTTGACCAGCCAGTCTGTTATGACTTACGCAGTTAGACGAAAAATACAGGGTTTTGGGAAGGGTTCGAGGGTTTAGGGGTGTAGGGTTGTACTTCTTCCAAACCCTTACACCCTATACCCTATCACCCCTGCACTCATTCTTTACAGACAATATTTATGCGTAAGTCCATTCTGTATTCCGATAAGCTGCAACAAAAAGTACCTATAAAAAACTATCCGCTCTGATTTTAGGTCTGTTGACCTAATGTCAGAGCGGTCTAGCGGGTCTTCAGGTTGCAACCAGACTGCCGGGAGGAACTCCCAGGCTTACCTAGTTACTTGAGATAACTTAGTTTCTCAATGTAACTATGGCTAACTTTAGAGAACAGCCCCGGCGCGCAGCCGGCTAACTGCAACCTGATGACCCATGCGTTTACTACTTTCTATCATGGGCATCACCTCCTTATTGCCTAAGCGGACTTAGTTTCAAAAAGGCAGAGTAATTACTCTGGGCTTTTACCTTGAATCAATATAACACATTAATTTTAGAAAGATAGCGGTGTTTTGAAGAAGAAAGAATTTATGCCAGGACTAACGCAGTGAGATGAAAAATCAAGGGTGTAGGGGTATAGGGGTGTATGTATCCAAAAACCTTACACCCAATACCCTTTCACCCTTACACCCAATCTCCACAAACCACCTTCTTTGCTAAACATAAAAAAATCCCCTGCCCAAGAGCAGAGGATAAATGAAAAGTCAGATAGTGATGAATTTCTTCAAATCTTACAGAGCATTACCGCGAGGTAACACTTCTTCAGGGAATATAAATTGTTCGTGGGGCTGGTCTTGAGGAGCCATCCAAGCGCGGATACCCTCGTTCAGCAAAATGTTTTTGGTATAGAAAGTTTCAAATTCTGGGTCTTCGGC